>JAGQIT010000272.1 GCA_020431135.1 Myxococcales bacterium
CGCGACCTGGTGTTCGTCGACGTCCGCGGCTCGGGGAGCTCGGGCCGGCTCGACTGCGACGCCGAAGATCCCGAAGATCTCGCCGAGCTTCTCGGCGCGGAGTTCGACTTCGACGCGCTCGACGCCTGTATCGCCGACACGCGCGAGCGCGGCGTCGATCTTCGCCAGTACACGAGCAGCGTCATGATCGAGGATCTCGACGAGGTCCGCGCGGGCCTCGGCTACGACCAGGTCAACCTGCTCGGCGTCTCCTACGGCACCCTCGTCGCCCAGCTCTACATGGCGCGCTACCCCGACCGGGTCCGCAGCGCGGTCCTCGACGGGGTCGTGCCCACGGACACCGAGCTCACGCTCGGGCTCCCGGCCAACGCCGAGGCCGCTCTGAAGCGGATGCTCGCGGACTGCCGCGAAGATCGCGACTGCGCGGCGACCTTCCCCGGGCTCGAGCGCAAGCTCGCGGCCGTGCTCACGGACCTCGAGACCAACCGCCAGCTCGAGACCTTCGCGCACCCGCGAACCGGGGAGCCCACGCGCGTCGAGGTCACCCGCGCCGGCTTCATGAGCGCGCTGATCGGCCCGCTCTACAGCGGCTACTCGCGAGCCATGCTGCCGATGATCATCGAGCGCGCCCACGCCGGCGACTTCGCCCCGCTCGCCGCCGAGATCCTGAGCATCGCGCGATACCACGAGACCATCGCCATGGGCCTGTACTTCTCCGTCGCCTGCGCCGAGGACCTGACCAGCCTCGGCGAGGCCGCGCGCCGCGACGCCGTGCGCGGGCTCGAGTACTTCGACGATCACAACCTCGAGCTGCTCGAGCGAGTCTGCGCCCGCTGGCCCCACGCCGACCTCGACCCCGCGCGCCGCGAGCCGGTGACGGCGGCGGCCCCGACCCTGATCCTCTCGGGGGCCTACGATCCCGTGACCCCGGCGCACTTCGGCGAGCACCTCGCGGCCTCGCTCGGCGACGCGCGCCACGTCGTCGTCGCCGAGATCGGCCACGGGGTCTGGAGTCACGGCTGCGCCCCCGATCGCGTGGCGGCGTTCTTCGCCGACCCGGACACCGCGGGCTTCGACGCGAGCTGCCTCGACGCCCTGCGCCAGCCGCCGCCCTTCTTGAGCGTCAACGGCCCCTGGCTCCCGCGCGACGCCAGCGCGGGCGAGGCCGACGACGACGGCGACGCGCCCGACGACGCGCCGGTCGAGACCCCCGGCGAGGTCTCAGGCGTCGGCGGCGACGAGGACATCAGCGGCCCCGAGTCGACGCCGACCGAGCCGCAGGGCGCGGCCCCAGGCGACGGCCAGCCCCTCGAGGTCCCGGACATGAGCGCCGAGATCGAGGCCGCAGAGGAGCTCGCCCAGGCGCCGAGGGCCGCGAGCGCGGCCGAGGACGACCCCGCGCGCTGCGCCTTCGACGACGGCGCGACCGATCCCCTCGCCCCGCTCGACGACGCCCTCGACAAGCTCGCCGACGCCGGCTTCGCGATCGGCCGGCGCGAGTCGAGCAGGACGATCCGCGGCTTCGCCTGCGCGACGACGATCGACGGCAACGCCCGCGGCGGCCGGGCCCTGCCCCCGGACCAGGGCCTCCTGCGCTACGTCCTCGAGCGCACGGCGATCGAGGGCTTCGTCATCGTCCTCGTGCCGACGGGATCGCTCACCCTCGAGGTCGTCGCCCGCCCGTCCCTCGGCACCGACGAGCGCGGCCTCCTCTTCGCCAACGTCGAGCGCGTGTCGATCGACGGCTCGTTCCTCGGCGGCGACGACGGCCCGCGCCTCGCCGAGATCACCGATCTCCTCCCGGGCGCCTTCAGCCCGACGTGGATCGCCGCCAAGCTCCAGCAGCTCGGCTACCGCGCCGACTTCTACCCGGTCGCCGGCGGCGAGGTGATCGTCCAGGTCGCGCCCGGCCGGAGCATCCGCCGCGTCCGCGTCCACAACACGATCCCGCTGTCGAAGCGCGACATCCAGCGCGAGCTCAGCATCGACGCCCGCCCGGGCGCCCTCGCCTACGGCAGCTGCGTCGAGCCGGGGAAGCTCCGCGAGGACCGCCTGCCGCCGATCTGCGACGACGCCGACCTCGCGTGCAAGCAGTGGGAGAAGGACGAGCTCGCCCGCATCGAGCGCTTCCTCTTCGACCGCGGCTACCTCCGCGGCGGCGCCCGCTTCGCCCTCGTCTGCGGCCGCGAGCGCAACGAGGTCGACCTCCACATCTACCTCGACAAGGGGCCGGCCTACCGCGTCCGCCGCAAGGACCTGGCGATCAAGGGCAACGTCCCGACCCAGGACAACCGCTGGATCCGCCGGACCTTCCTGCCGCGGATCCAGGGCACGCCCTTCCCCTCGCGCCTCACCCGGACCCACGTCGAGCAGGCGATCGAGCGCTCGGAGCAGCGCTACGCCGAGCCCGGCAGCGGGATCCTCCGCCCCGGCTCGACCCAGAGCGCCCTCCAGCTCCCCTACCCCGACGTCCAGGTGACGACCTCCTACGAGGACATCGACCGCACCGCGGTGCCGATGGATCCCCACCTGCCGCTGACCGTGACCATCGACCTCGGCCGCGGCGTCCGCACGTCCTTCCTCGGCGAGAGCGCCTTCACCAACAAGCGCCTCCTCGGCGAGCTCTCGCTCTTCCGCCGGCGCGAGTCGCCGAACGCCCAGTCGGCGCAGCGCGAGGCCGCCAACCTCCGCGCCTTCCTCCAGTCGAAGGGCTACCTCCTGGCGACGGTCCAGGGGCGCTACGAGGAGTTCGGCCAGAGCGCGCCCTCGGGGCTCTACTTCGTCATCGATCAGGGGCCGAAGGTGACGATCCGCGGCGTCGATCTGATCGCCGGCGTCGGCGTCACGCCGGCGGTCGCCACCGAGATCCGCCGCGAGTTCAACCGTCAGCGGACGACGACGCGCGGCGGCTCGTTCTCCGAGGCGGCGATCGCCGAGGATCTCTCGGCGCTGATCACCGCCTATCAGAACCGCGGCTTCCCCTGCGCCGCCGCCGAGGTCAAGGTCGCGTTCTGGCGCGACGGCCTCAACCACCCGGGCGAGCACGCGGTCGTCGACCTGCCGAGCATCCTCGATCGCCCGCCGTCGCCCGTCTGGGCCGAGCGCGACTTCGACGCGGCCGGCCTCAAGGCGCTGCGCGGGCAGTCGCGCGGCCGCCTCTACGTCCGGATCACCGTCGACCCCGGGCCGCGGGTCTTCACCGCCCGCAAGGTCGAGGACGTCCGCTACCTCGAGGTCGCGATCCCCGGCGACCGCGACGTCTCCAACCTGCCCCTCGCGACATCCGGTCAGTGGGGCGCCAAGCGGATGCTCAACCGCAGCGCCCTGCGCCGCGACGGCGCAGCGCTGCCCGGCGGCGTGCCGGTCTCGGCCGGCCTCGACCGCGACGCCGAGCTCGACATCATCACCAACTACCGCGGCAGCGGCTTCCCGCTCGCCGACGCCGAGCTCCGCTGGGTCTACAAGGATCCGACCTCCGGCGAGGTCCACAAGGTCTCGTCGGCGCGGCGCCTGACCGAGCCCGAGGTCGGCATGTGCGACGCCTACCGGGCCGGCACGGCGGTCGAGCTCGGCGCCGAGATCAGCGTCTACGAGGGCCGCCGTGGGGTCTTCGGCGACACGCTGCTGCGCGGCAACTTCAAGACCCGCGACTGGGTCCTGCGCCGCGAGCTCGCGTTCAAGAAGGGCGACGAGTACAGCGCCCTCAAGGTCGAGGACTCGCAGGCGCACATCGACGGCACCGGCGTCGCCTCGGCGATCGCGATCACGCCCTACCCGGTCGGCTGCGAGCTCGACGCGACCCAAGAGGCCTGCACGATCCACCACGTCGTCGACATCCGCGAGTCGAAGGACGTGTCGATGAACCTGACCTACGGCCTCGGCTTCGCGACCCTCGACCCCTTCTACCTCTTCGTCCGCCCGTCGTTCCCCAACCTCTTCGGCACCGCCTGGGATCTCGATCTCGCCGGCCACTTCGGCTTCGACACCTCGTCGCTGCCGTCGTCGGTGCCCTTCCTCGGCGACTGCGCCGGCCTGCGCTGCTACGAGCGCAGCGCCCGGGCTTCGCTTATCCGCCAGCGCTTCCTCGCGTCGCCGCTGACCCTGCAGATCTCCGGGCAGTACCAGCAGCGCCTGACGCCGGCGCGCGGGTCGATCGTCTCGGCGATCGGCAACCTCGGCCTGACCTACCCGATCACCCGCCAGATCCGCACCTACGTCGGCTACCTGATCCAGAAGAGCAACATCTCGAAGGACGTGGTCAAGCCGACGACGGAGGCGGACGGCCTGGTGGTCAACCGCCGCGACGGCATCGTCACCGATCGCACGGGGGCGTTCCAGTCGGGCGTGGTCTACACGAACGTCGAGGACAACCCCTTCAACCCAGACGACGGCTTCATCGCCAGCGCCGACGTGATGCTGGCGTCGCCCTACCTCGGCGGCCTCGACTGGTGGTTCCGCGCCGAGACGGCCTGGCAGCACTTCATCCCGATCCCGCTGACGGACAACCGCCTGAGCTTCCGCTACGCGCTGCGCTACGGCCACGCGATCCCGCTGACGTTCCTCCCCGGCGCGAACACGACGTCGATCCCGGAGGTCTGGCGCTACTTCGGCGGCGGCACTGTGGACCTCGGCCTGCGCGGGATCGCCCCGGAGACGATGCTGGTCGACGTCGAGGTGATCGAGCAGGGCAACGGGGTCCAGCGCCTGAGCTACACGGCGCAGGGCGGGCACATCCGGGCCCTGGCGTCGATCGCCCTGCAGGTGGTGTCGGTCCGCGACTTCCTCGGCGGCAAGCTGGCCCACTCGCTCTTCTTCGACTTCGGGATCCTGACGAAGCGCTGGGCGGGGGTCGACTTCTCGCGCGACCTCCGGCGCAGCGTCGGCGTCAACTTCCTGAAGTGGGACATCCGGATCGTCACGGCGGCGCTCGGCTACGCGGTGCTGATCCCGAACGCGATCGCGCCCGGGAACGTGCACGCGACAGACGACCCGAACGGGCGCTTCGTGTTTGACGTCGGGATTACGTTCTAGGGGCGAGCGAGTCGGGGTTCGCGGGCGCCGTGGATGACGGCGTGCGGGGGAGGCTTGACGAGCGCGATCGCGGATGACGGCGTGCGAAGGCTGCGGCGTCGATGAAGCCCGCTCATACGCGGAGGCTGTAGGGTGTGCGCGGAGGCTGCGGCGGGCGGGCGGACCCGAGGTCCCTCCTCGCTCAGACAGGTCCTCGGACACGCTTCAACTCCGTTGAAGCATGTCCTGCGGGACTCGCTCCGAGGCCCCCCGGGCCCGCCCTGTGAGCGCGTCCTGCCTGCGCTTGGAGGGAGCCGGCGTCCGGATGGCGGAGGTGCTTCGCGGAGGCTTGCGGATGACGTGACGGCGAGAGGAGGCTGGAGCGTCGATGGAGCGAGCCGAATGTTCGAAGGCTGCGAGGGCGGCGCGGAGGCTGCGGCTGGCGGGCGGACCCGAGGTCCCTCCTCGCTCAGACAGGTCCTCGGACACGCTCCGAGGCACCCCGGGCCCGCCGGCACACCGCTGCGAGGTCGCGATCGCGCCGCGGCTCCGCGACGATTGCGAGGCGCCCGGATGAACATGAACAAAGGGACACGCTCCGACAAGCGCGCCCCTCTGCGTTGTCAGACGCGACCCGCCGCGGCGCGGCGGGCCTGCGCCCCTACTGCGGGTTGATCTGCTTCTGGTCGAGGCCGCCCGGGTAGGCGTACGAGTCGTACGAGTCGTAGCCGAGGACGACGACGCCGAAGGCCTGATCGCCGTCGAGGGCGTGGACGCCGTCGGCGACCGAGATGCGCCCGACCTCCCACTCGGTCCCCTGGACGACGGTGAAGACGTTCTGATCGATCGCCGCGCCGTCGAGGTTGACCGTCGACCCGGTCTTCTTGGTGATGACCATGAAGTCGTAGAGCCAGTTCGCCGGGACGAGGACGACGTAGTCGTCGCGGAACTGCTCGACCGGCACCGCCTGGGCCATCGCCGGATCGCCCTTCTTGTCGGTGCCGACGCCGCTGACCGTGTACGACGACGACAGGTACTGCATCACGTACACCGGCTTGTCGGCGGTGATGTAGAAGTCGCCGGGGTTGGCCATGGTGCCGCCGACCGCGAACTCGAGGAGCTCGCCGCCCGCCATCGTGAAGTCCTTGTTGGCGAGGCCGGTGACCTCGGCGTGGGCGTCGATGTGCACCGTGGTGTTGTCCTCGGCGGC
The DNA here is from genome assembly GCA_020431135.1 of Myxococcales bacterium. GTDB lineage: Bacteria > Myxococcota_A > Polyangia > Nannocystales > Nannocystaceae > JADJRG01. The sequence continues at coordinate 6,221 of JAGQIT010000272.1, forward strand.
GAAGAGGTGCCAGTAGGAGGGCTCCGGCGTGTTCGCCGAGCGCACCGGCCAGCGGGCGGCGACGTAGTTCGTGCCCCAGGTCTGGAGGCCGTAGACCTGCTCCTCGAGGTGATCGCAGCAGCAGCTCTGCTGCGGGACGTTGGCGCACCAGTGGGTCGAGAAGACCGCGATCGGCTTGTCCGAGGTGATGTAGCTCCCGGAGAACTCACCCGAGGGCGAGTCGAGCTGGATGACGTCGGCCTCGTTGAGCACCGGCAGGTCGACCTCCTGGCCGGCGGTGATCGCCGGGATCCCGCCGCCCGCCTGGACGTTGGTCGTCGGCGTGATCTTGACGTGGGTGTCGTCCTCCGAGGCGACGATGTTGACCTGCGCCGCGCCGAAGCTCGGCTCGCCCCAGCCGAGGACGTAGTAGTAGTTGTCGAGGGTGTTGCGCGGGAGGAGGAGCGACGCGTCGCTGGTGTACGAGCTCTGGCCGTTGACCGGCTGGAACTGGTAGGCGATCAGCGGGACGTCCGAGACGACCTTGTAGGCGCCGCGCGGGTTGATGTTCGTGTAGTTGACGTGGCGATCGGGGACGTCGAACTGGTGGAGCATCTTCGGCCCGACCGTCGCCTGCTGGAGCATCGTCCACTGGTTGCCGTCGTGGACCTGGATCTGGACCTCCGCCGTGTACTGCGGGTCGACGTTCGAGACGACGATCGCGTAGGGCTGGACGTCGTAGTTCTCGACCGGGTCGTTGTTGGCGTCGACGCCGTAGTACTCGCAGCCGATCGACGAGAGGTTATCCGCCGCCTTCTGGCACAGGGTCACGCAGGCGCCGACCGAGCAGACCTGCTTGTCGGCGCAGTCGACGACGTCACCCCAGCTCAGGCCGTCGTCGGCGCAGGTCTGGTAGGCGGCCTCGCCGTTGCACTGGGTATCGCCCGGGTTGCAGATCTGATCCGGGCCGGTCGTCGACGTCGACGTGCTGTCGGTGGTCGAGGTCCCGGTCTCGGTGCCGCTGGTCGTCGGCTCGGTCGCGCTCGCGCTCGCCGTCTCGGTCGCCGAGGTCGTCGTGCTCGTCCCGGTCGCCGACGCCGACTCGCTGCCGCTGGCGGTGTCGCCCGACGTCGCCGTCGCCGTCGCTGAGGCGCTCCCGTTGGTGGTCGTTGCGGTCGTCGTCCCGGTCGAGGTCGAGGTCGCGGTGTCGGTGGCGCTCTCGCTCGTCCCCTCGCCGCCGCTACAGGCGAAGGCGAGGGCCGCGAGGGCGAGGCAGGGGCGGGTGAGATCAAATGTACGCATGGCAGCCTCCGTGGTCGTTGTCGGAGATCATCGCACAGGCGCCGCGATGCACGAACGAGAGGATCCCCGGGTGTCGGAGGCCCCGCTGCTCGAGCCTCCGCGGAGATCCCCGGGTGTTCACGCGGGACCTCTGCGACGATCGAGAGGCGCCGATGACCGCCAGAGACGCCAAGAACGGCGCTCCGCGGCCCTCCGCCGCGCCGCGTGAAGCGTCGAGGAGACGGCCCCGCGGGAGGTCACCGGATACGCCGTGCCGAGCGCCGCGCTGCGATTGCCCGCGCCCTCGCGGCGCAGGCCCGCGCTACTCGGTGATGACGACCGCCGAGCCGCGGCCGAAGCCGCCGACGCCCGGCGAGATCGAGTGCCAGCCCTCGGGCAGCGCCGGCTCCGTATGTCCGAAGAGCCAGCGCGCGTCGGCGGGCGAGAGGTTGACGCAGCCGTGGCTGCGGACGAGGCCGAAGCCGCCGTGCCAGAAGGCGCCGTGGAGGGCGACGTTGTTGTGGAAGTACTGCGTCCACGGGACGTCCTCGATCGAGTAGGCGTCCTCCTCCATCGGCTGGTCGCGCATCGACGTGGCGATGTGCTTGCTCTGGAGGCGGTGGACGCCGATCGGGGTCATCCCGGGCTCCTTGCCGGTCGACACCAGGGTGGCGAAGACCGGCTCGTCGCCGACGTAGGCGACGAGGGTCTGCTCCGAGAGATCGACGTGGACCCAGTGCTCGCCCTCGCGGACGCCGGGCGGCCGGCGGATCTTCGACGCGACCGCGACCGCGTACTCGCGCATCAGGTCGCCGTCCTCGTCCTCCCAGTAGTGATGCACGCCGACGACGACCTTGCGCTTGAAGGGGTGCAGCGACAGGCGCGCGGGCGACTTGTCGGCGTCGAGGAGGACGTCCGAGCCCTCGGCCTCGCGGCGCTTCATCCCGGTCTCGCGGACGACCCAGTAGAGCGGGAGATCGTCGGCGCCGTTCGGTAAGACCTGGCCGGTGAAGGACGAGCCCTCGCGCGGCGTGAGCTGGTACTTGCGCGCGTAGACGCCGCGGAGCGTCCGCAGGAAGCGGCGCTCGCTCTTCATCGCCTCGCCGGCGACGGTCACGTAGTAGGCGGCGTTGAGGTACTCCTTGACGACCGCCGGGACGTCCGCGGGGCGCTGCGCCGGGTGGGTCGGCATCGGCTCGCGGCCGTGCGCGGCGATCCACGCCTTGGCCGCCTCGTCGGCGCGGTCCTGCTCGCCGAAGGACGGCAGGCGGTGGAAGAAGGGCGTGCCGTCGTGGTTGACCCGCCAGTAGTCGTAGGGGAGCGGATCGTCGAGGCGCGGCGCCGGGACGTTGACGAGGCCGTCGTCGGGCGGCTCGTCGCCGAT
>JAGQIT010000273.1 GCA_020431135.1 Myxococcales bacterium
GTCGCCGCGATCCACGGCGCCTGCCTCGGCGCCGGCCTCGAGCTGTCGCTGTGCTGCGGCTACCGGATCTGCACCGACTCGCCGAAGACCGTCCTCGCCCTCCCGGAGGTCATGCTCGGCCTCTTCCCGGGCGCCGGCGGGGTCAGCCGCCTGCCGCGGATGATCGGCCTGCGCGAGGCCCTCGACATGATCCTCACCGGCCGCAACATCCGCCCGCGCAAGGCGAAGAAGCTCGGCCTCGTCGACGAGGTCGTCAGCGTCGAGTCGCTGATGCCGGCGGCCCGCAACGCCGCCGCCCGCCTGATCAGCGGCGATCTCAAGCCCAAGCACGAGCCCAAGCAGGACGCCGCGCGGGTGATGCTCGAGGGCAACCCCTTCGGCCGCAGGCTCGTCCTCCGGCAGGCGCGCAAGACCGTCGAGCGCAAGACCAAGGGGCTCTACCCGGCGCCGCTCGTCGCCCTCGACGTCATCAGCCGCGGCCTCGACTTGCCGCTCGACGAGGCGCTCAAGCTCGAGGCGCCGGCCTTCGCGGAGCTCGCCCTCGGCGAGACCTCGAAGTCGCTGGTCTCGCTCTTCCTGCGCTCGAACGCCCTCAAGAAGCAGGCGGTCGACGACGCGGAGGGCAACGCGATCGAGGGCAAGGAGACGGCGCGCCTCGGCCTCGTCGGCGGCGGCTTCATGGGGGCCGACATCGCCGTCGTCGCCGCGGAGAAGGGCATCGAGACCCGGATCCGCGACATCGCCGGCGAGCCGCTCGCGCGCGCCCTCGGCCACGTCGACGCCTACTTCAAGCGCCGCGCCCGGAGCGTCGGCAAGGCCAACGTCTTCAAGGCCAAGGCCCGCGTCTCCGGCGGCCTGACCCTCGAGGGCTACGAGACGATGGACCTGATCATCGAGGCGGTCCCGGAGAACCTCGAGCTCAAGAAGAGGGTCTTCGCCGAGCTCGAGTCGATCGTCCCGGAGACGACGATCCTCGCGTCGAACACCTCGGCGCTGCCGCTGACCGAGATCGGTGCGGATCTCGAGCACAAGGGGCGCTTCGTCGGCCTCCACTTCTTCTCGCCGGTGCCGAAGATGCCGCTCCTCGAGATCATCCGCACCGAGCACACCTCGGCGGAGACCCTCGCCGCGAGCCTGCGCTTCGCCACGCAGATCGGCAAGACGCCGATCATCGTCCGCGACGGCCCCGGCTTCTACACGACCCGCGTTCTCGGCTTCTACCTGATGCACGCCCTCGAGATGGTCCTCGCCGGGCACACGGTCGAGGAGATCGACAGCGGCGCCCGCAAGGTCGGCTGGCCCGTGGGACCTATCACCCTCCTCGACGAGGTCGGCATCGACGTCGGCGCCAAGGTGGCGAAGACCCTCGGCAAGGCGTTCCCCGAGCGCATCCAGGTCCCCGACACCGTCGACAGCTTCATCTCGGAGGGCCGCCTCGGGCGCAAGAGCGGCCGCGGCTTCTACGTCTACCCCGGCGCCGACGGCAAGAAGGGCGCGAAGAAGGGCAAGAAGGAGGTCGACAGCGGCGTCTACGCCTTCTTCAAGGGCCGCAAGGAGCTCGGCGGCGAGCGCCCGCACCCCGAGGAGCTCGGCGAGCGCCTGACCCTCGTCTGCGCGATGGAGGCGATCCGCTGCCTCGAGGAGGGGATCCTCGCCGGCCCCGACGACGGGGACATCGGCGCCGTCTTCGGCTTCGGCTACCCGCCGATGCGCGGCGGCCCCTTCCGCCACATCGACACCCTCGGCGCCGGCGTGATCCTCGACCGCGTGCTCACCCTCCAGGGGCGCTACGGCGACGCCTACGCGGCGCCGGAGCTCCTCCAGAAGATCGCCAAGGATCGCACGACCTTCGCCGCCCGCTAGGCCGCTGAAACGAGAGCTACGCCATGAAGTCCCGCAAAGTCCGCAATGTCGCCGTCGTCGCCGGGGTGCGCACGCCCTTCTGCAAGGCGGGGGGCGCCCTCGCGCGCCGCTCCGCCGTCGAGCTCGGGGCCGCCGCCGCGCGCGAGTCGGTTCTCAGCCTCGGGATCCGCCCCGAGCGCCTCGACCAGGTGATCTTCGGCATCGTCTCGGCGCCGGTCGGCGCCCCGAACATCGCCCGCGAGGTCGTCCTCCAGGCCGCGTTCCCGGCGTCGATCCCCGCCTACACGGTGTCGCGCGCCTGCGTCTCCGCCAACCAGGCGGTGACCAACGCCGCCGATCAGATCGCCCTCGGGCGCGCTGACGTCGTCCTCGCCGGCGGCGCCGAGACCCTCTCGGACGTGCCGATCCTCTACGGCCGCCGCTTCCGCGACGCGCTCTTCGCCGCGTCGAAGGCGAAGACGCCGATGGCCCGGCTGCGCGCCTTCCAGCAGGTCCGCCCGCAGGACCTCGCGCCGGTCGCCCCGGCGATCGCCGAGCCGTCGACCGGCGAGACGATGGGCCAGTCGGCGGAGAAGATGGCCAAGGACTTCGGCGTCCGCCGCGAGGACCAGGACCGCTTCGCCGCCAACTCGCACGCCCGGGCGATCGCCGCCTGGGAGGCCGGCCACTTCAAGGGCCGCGTCGCCGCGGTCTCGGCCCCCAAGGGCGGCTCCGGCCTCGCGATCATCGAGCGCGACGACCACCCGCGCGCCGACTCGACCCTCGACAAGCTCGCCAAGCTCCGCCCGGTCTTCGACCGCAAGGTCGGCTCGGTGACCGCCGGCAACGCGTCGCCGCTGACCGACGGCGCCTCGGCGGTGATCCTCGCGGCCGAGGAGGTCGCGCGCGCCGAGGGCTGGCCGATCCTCGGGATCCTCCGCGACTACGAGTACGCCGCCGTCGACCCCTTCGAGCACCTGCTGATGGGGCCGGTCGCCGCGGTCGCCCGCGCCGTCGATCGCAACGAGCTGGGGCTCGGCGACTTCGGTGTCATCGAGATGCACGAGGCCTTCGCCGCCCAGGTGCTCGCCAACATCCACGGCCTCGGCTCGGACAGCTACTGCCGAGAGAAGCTCGGGCGCAGCGGCGCGGTCGGCGAGATCGACCCGGCGTTCGTCAACCAGTGGGGCGGCAGCATCAGCCTCGGCCACCCCTTTGGGGCCACCGGCGGCCGCCTGATCATGATGCTCCTCGACCAGATGG
>JAGQIT010000274.1 GCA_020431135.1 Myxococcales bacterium
AGAACCTCCCCTCGGACAAATTCTCGATCCTTGGGGAGGTTCTAGATCGGAAGAGCGTCTCGGTGCAGGCTGGGCCCGGCGCCAGCGACGACGGCAGCGGCGTCGCCGTGCTCCTCGAGCTCGCGCGGATCCTCGCCGCCGCCGGCCCCGAGTCGCGGCGCCGGCCGCTGCTCCTCCTCTTCGTCGACGGCGAGGAGTACGGCCTCGTCGGCGCCGAGGCCTTTCTCCAAAAACACCCCTGGGCCGAGGACGTCGCCTACGCGATCAACCTCGACAGCGGCGGCAACGACGGCCTCGCCACCCTGACGCGGACGAGCGCCGACAACGGCCCGGTGATCGCCGCCCTCGCCGACGCCCTGGGGCGCCCGCGCGCCGCCTCGGTGATCGCCACCGCCTACGCCCTGACGCCCTACGACACCGACTTCAGCGCCTACGACCGCGCGGAGATCTTCGCCCTCGACTTCGGCATCGGCGAGGACAAGGCGCCCTACCACACGCCGAACGATCGCCTCGAGGACCTGAATCCCGGGTCGGTGCAGCACCTCGGCGAGACCGCGCTCGCGGCCGTGGTCGCCCTCGATCACCTGGCGATCGACGACCCCGACGTGCGCGCCGCGGTCGGCGACCGCGTCTACCTCGACGTCGTCGGCACGCGCCTGTGGACCGCCCCCGCGGGGGTGATCCCGTGGCTGGCGCTCGGGCTCCTCGCCGCGCTCCTCGGGCTCCTCACCCGCCTGCGCGGCCCAGCGCTGCCGGCCTCCGCGTGGCTCTTGGGCGCGGCCGCCTGGGTTCTTCAGGTCGTCGGCGCGATCGCGGTCGGGGCCGCGCTCGCGTGGATCCTCGCCGCGCTCGCCGGCGCCGAGATGGCGAGCTACGCCGCGCCCGTCTTCCCGCGAGTCGCCATCTGGGCCGCGGTCCTCGCCGTCAGCGCGGCGATCGCCCGCCGCCTCGCGAGGCGCGCGCCGGCGCTGACGCAGTGGGCCGGGGCCTGGATCTGCGTCGCCGTGATCAGCCTCCTCGTCGCCCTCGCCGACCCGGGCGCGACCGTCGTGCTCCTCCCGCCCCTCGCCGCGCAGATCATCCTCGCCGCGCTCGGCCTCCTCGCCGCCGGCGGCCGCCGCCTGCCGACCCTGGCGATCGTCCTCGGCCTCGCCGTCCCCGGCTTCCTCTGGCTCGAGGCGGCCCTGCGGATCGAGCTCCTCTTCGGCCTCGGGCGCCACGGCGGCGCGATCGCCCTCGCCCCCGTCGCGCTCCTCGCCGCCCTCCTCGGGCCGCTGTGGGCCGCGGCGCCGCGCCAGCTCCAGCGCGCGGGGATCGCCCTCGCAGGTCTCGCCGCCGTCGTCGCGGCGATCGTCAGCGTCACCGCGCCGGCCCACTCCCGCGAGCGCCCGCGCCGGCTCAACCTCGCGCTCCACTGCGACGCGGACGCGGCCGCAGCGGCCGCGCGCTGCCGCTGGCTGATCGGCGACCGACCCGGCGGCCCGCCGGGAGCGCTCCTCGCCGCCGCCGACTTCGCTGACAGCCCGGCCCAGAGCTTCCCCTGGTCCGAAGAGGATGACGAGAGCTGGATCGCCCCGGCCGCGCTCGTCGACCTGCCGCCGCCGGAGCTCGACCTCCTCAGCGACGAAGCTGGCCCCTGGGGCAGGCTCCTGCGCCTGCGCCTACGCTCGCCCCGCGGCGCCCGGCGAGCGGCGCTCCTCCTCCCCGAGGACACCGGGATCCGGGCGATCGCCGTCGACGGCGTCACCCTGCCGCCCTACCCCGAGCGCAAGCGCGAGCAATTCCCCGACGCCCAGCACTACCAGCTCGTCGGTGTGCCGGCCGAGGGCGTCGAGATCGCGATCATCGTCGCCGCCCCCGAAGGCGAGGCGATCGACGCGACGATCTGGGACGTCGCCGACGGCCTCCCCGAGACCCCCGAGGCCGCCGCCCTCCTGCGCGCGCGCCCCGAGGACCACGTCCAGACGCACGGCGGCGACGTCTCCCTGGTGTCGCGCAAGGTCACGCTCGGCGGCGCGTAGCGGGCGGCACGTCACCGCGTGACCGACGGCGCTCAACGCCGCCGACGCCGCAGCCCGACGCCCGCGGCCAACACCACGAGCCCGAACCCGAGCGGGACGCCCTCTCCCCTGCCCTCCGCGCCGACGATCGAGCAGCCGCGCTCCTTCGGCGGCGCCGTGTCGAGGCAGTCCGCCGCGGCGCACTCCGCCGGCAGCAGGTCGATCCCGGTCTCGTCGCGGATCCACGGCAGGGCCGCGTAGGGCACCCCGTAGATCCCGTGGCCGCTGCCGCAGGGCGTCTTGCCGCGCGAGGTGATGCCGACGAGGCGCCACTCGCCGTTGGCGAGCTGGGCGAACACCGGCCCCCCCGAGTCGCCGTTGCAGGTGTCGCGGCCCTCCGAGCCGGCGACGAACTCGATCCCAGTGCTCGAGAAGCCGCTGATCGCCGTCGTCACCGCGCGCTTGTAGCCGACCTCGCTCATCTGCAGCGGCGCGGCGCCGTCCTCCGAGGTGTCGCGGCTCGAGCCGAAGCCGACTAGCGTCACCTCGTGGTCCTCGACCATCAGCTCATCCCACTCGGCCTGGTCGACCAGCGGCGGGATCAGCTCGACGCCGACGACCGCGTCGGTGAGGACGACGTAGCCGTAGTCAAAGGCGTCCTCGGAGCAGCCGTCGTCGAAGCAGTACTTCGGGTGCTTGCCGGAGGCCGCCGCGGTCGTCCGTCGGTTCGGGTCGATCGTGTACATCGAGTCGCCGAAGATCACGAGCACCTGGTCGTAGGACTCGGCCTCGGCGAGGCAGTGCGCGGCCGTCATCGCGGTCTGCTCGTCGAGGAGCACCCCCGTGCACAGGTGCGCCGTCGCCGAGGCCAGCCCGTTGTCGATGCCGATGATCGCGACGACGCTCTGCCACGTGTCGATCGGCACGAGCTCGCCGCCGATGATCGGCTGCGCGCCGGTGGGGCCCGCCGCGAGCTCCGCGGGCGCGGGGAGGGCGACGAGGGCGAGCGCGAGGGCGAGGGTCGACATCGGCATGCCTCCGGAGGATAGCAGCGCCGCCCGCCGGCGCTCGGCGGCGGCAACTTGAGCGCGCTCCCCAAGTCCGTTGCCCGCGCTCCGCAACCGGGCGAGAGCACGCTCCGAAGTCCGACCGCGCGGGCTCGGTCCGCGCGCCGCGTGCCTGGCACCCAGATCGCCCCGATGAGACCTGCGGGCCACACGAGACCTCTGCCGCGGGCTGCGAGGCATCGACGCGGACCGCTGGTCCCGCCGGCCGACGCGCCGCGGCCCCGCCGATCCCCGGGACGACCCGGAGACCGCGCGGGGCCGCGCGAGGGCGCTCGCCGGTCGTTAGCCGGCGTCGGGGCAGCGGTACTGGGCGTCGAGGTCCCCGGTCATCTGGAACTCGCTGCACAGGGCGCCGCACAGGAGGATCGAGTCCTTGGCGTCGTCGACGTACATCCAGCCGTCCTCGGTCGCGCAGTCGCTGATCGCGGTCTTCTGGTACTTGCCGTCGCCGACCTTGACCTCGACCCAGTCAGGGAAGTCGGGCACCGGATCGAGGGGGATCTCGCAGGGCAGCACCTGCTTGCTGATCGACGTCAGCGCCTCCTGGAGCTCGATCTGGTTGAGCGAGTTGTAGAAGGCGGTGTCGCCGTCCTTCGGCATGCCGCCGGCCTCGGCGAGGGCGTTGAGCTTGTCGAAGGTGTTGGTCGCGTCCGGGTTGCCGTCCTGCTTGGTCTCCGACTGGGCGTTCTCGATGTCGATGCCGACGACGAAGGTCGTGATCCCCTGGGCGTAGGCGTCGGCGACCTGCTGGAGCAGCGCCTCGTCGTAGACCTCGAAGCGCTCGCTCTCGTCGGCCGCCTCGAGCGAGCAGTTGGCGGCGCCGTCAGTGACGAGGACGACGTACTTCGGCATGTCGTCGGCGAGGCTGAGGAGGTGATCGAAGGCGGTGATCACCCCAGCGCGGGCCGGCGTGCCGCCGGCGATCTCCGAGCCGCTGGCGGCCGCCGGCGGCATCGTCGCGAGGATCGAGCCGCCGCTCTGTGGTGCCACCGGGACGTCCGGGCTCGCCTCGACCAGGCAGGCGTTGATGTTGTACTCGGACTTCGCCTTCGTCGACGGGTAGAGGACCATCCCGAGGTTCATCGACATGTCGAAGCTCTCGGCGATCAGCTCGACGACGCTGTAGAGGCTGAACCAGCGGGTGACGTCCGGGGTGTTCGGGTCGGCGTCGCTGTCCCACGAGTTGGCGACCATCGACCCGGACTTGTCGAGGACGAGGACCACGCTCGGCGTCTCGACCTCGATGTCGATGTCGGCCTCGCCGCAGAAGTCCGGGTTGAAGACGCACTCCCTGTCCTCGCTGCACAGCTTCGCGGGGTCCATGCAGTCCGCGTCGACCTCGCACTCAATCTTGCCGCCGGTGGTCTCGCCGCTGTCGCTGTCGCTGTCGCTGTCGCTGCCGCCGTCGGTGTCCGTGCCGCTGTCACTGTCGCTGTCGCTGGCGGTCGCGCTCACCGTCGGCGTGATCGTCTCGATCCCGATGGTCGCGTCGGTGTCGGTATCGACGCGCGTGTCGCCGCAGGCGGCGAGGCAGAGGGCGGCGGCGGTGAGGGTGCTAAGGCGGTAAGTCGTGGTCTTCATGGTCTTCGTCTCCGTCATCGGCTTGCGCGGCGCGCAGCGCTCCCGTGCGGGGCTGGCTGCCTCTCGGGACATCCCGGGCGCCGGCCCCCCTTCACCTCCTCTGACACCAGGCCTCAGCGAGCTTCCGGGGTCTTTTTCGCGGACGGGGGGCGCCCGCCCCCGGAGACCCCGGAGCGCCGCTCGCCGACATCAGCCCACACCGCGCACGGGAGCGCCCGCGCGCCAGCGAAGTGAGACGACGACGAAGACGACGACGAAGACGACGACGACGACGACGACGACGACGAAAAAGGCGAGGGCCGCCGAAGCGACCCTCGCCCGTCAAGTCCGCCGCGGCGGCGTCGGGATCAGCCCGAACCGGGGCACTTGTACTGGGCGTCTAGGTTGCCGCTGCCCTGGAAGTCGGCGCACGCCTGACCGCAGAGCTGGATCTGCATGTAGGTGTCGTCGACGAACTGCCAGCCGTCCTCGGTCGCGCAGTCGGTGACCTGCGTCTTGCCGTACTCGACGCCGTTGACCGTGACCTCGACGAAGTCGGGGTAGGCCGGCACCGGGTTGAGGTCGATGACGCAGGGGAGCACCTGCTGGGCGATCGCCGTGAGCGCGTCCTGGAGCTCGATCTGGTTCTGCGAGTTGTAGAACTGCTCGTTCGGGTCGTTCTTCGGCACGCCGCCCGCGACCGCCAGCTCGTTGAGCTTCTGGAAGGTGTTGGTCGAGTCCGGGTTGCCGTCCTGCTTGGCCTCCGAGACCTCGTCCTTGATGTCGATGCCGACGACGAAGGTCGGGATGCCGTTGGTCGCGGCGTCGGCGATCGTCTGGGTGAGCGCGTCGTCGTAGACCTCGAAGCGCTCGGCCTCGTCGGCGGCCTCGAGCGAGCAGTTCGCGGCGCCGTCGGTGACGAGGACCATGAACTGCGGGAGGCCGTCCTGGATGCCCGAGAGGTGGGTGATCGCGGTGATCATGCCGGCGCGCGCCGGGGTGCCGCCGGCGATCTCCGAGCTCGTCGCGGCCGCCGGGGGCATGCTGGCGAGGATCGTCGGGCCGTTCTGCGGCGCGGACGGGACGTCCGGGCTCGCCTCGACCAGGCAGGCGTTGATGTTGTACTCCGACTTCGCCTTCTTCGACGGGTAGAGGACCATCCCGAGGTTCATCGAGTTGTTGAACTGGGTGGCGATGAAGTCGACGACGTTGTAGAGGCTGAACCAGCGCGTGACGTCGGGGGTGTTCGGGTCGGCGTCGCCGTCCCACGAGTTGGCGACCATCGACCCCGACTTGTCGAGGACGAGGACGACGTTCGGCGTGGTGATCGGGATCTCGATGACCGCCTCACCGCAGTCGCTCGGGTCGAACTCACACGAGCCGTCCATGCACACGAAGCCGTCGGCGCAGTCCATGTCCTCGACGCACTCGTTGCCGGTCGTGTCGGAGGTCGCGTCGCTCTCCGACGACTTCGAGGTCGACGAGTCCGTCGTCGACGACGAGGTCGACGAGTCCGTGGCGGAGCCCGACGTCGTGATCGTCACGTTGATGGTGGTGTTGGAGCCGTTCGACTCGCTTTCGGTCTCCTGCTCACCGCCGTTGCAGCCGGCGAGCGACAGCACGGTGGCAGAAAAAACAACAATAGAGCGCTTCATAAGGTCAGTCCCTTGGTCTTGTTTGGGTGAAATCGGGCTGTGAACAGGCTATCGATCGTCGCGGCCCCCGGCCTGCGACCGGCACACGGCGGAGACAAACTAGCAAGATCGCCGAGCGCAAAACAAGGCGATCATCGCCCCGCGCGAAGCGCGAGACCGCAGTTGAGGGCGGTCGCAACACGACGCTGAGCTGTGACACCACCTCCCCCCAGACCTTCCGGAGAAAAGATCGATGCGCGCCGACGTCGGCCCCTCCGAGCGCCTCCGCGCTGTCTGCATCTGCGATCGGCGAGGCGCGCCCGGTGACCGACGTCACCGCCCCGCGGCGGTCGTGCAGCCCGTGCGGCGGCCGTGCGCGCCCTCGCTTGATATCGCCGT
>JAGQIT010000004.1 GCA_020431135.1 Myxococcales bacterium
TCCGTCGCGACGCGCGGCTGAGGGGGCGGCTCCCCGCCCATCAGCCCCGCGGACTCGCTACTTGCACTTCCCCCAGCTGCACTGGTTGGACTTGCACTGGTGCTTCTTGGTGCAGCCCTCGCCCTTGGACTTCAGGGCCTTGCAGGTCTGCTTGCCGCCGATCGGGTTGCCGCAGTACTGGTTGTTGTTGCAGTCCGAGTTGGACTGACACTCGTCCTTGGCGGCGCAGCGGCCCCACGAGCAGCGGTCGGTCGCGCACTGCGACTTCTTGGTGCAGGCCTGACCCTGGCTCTTGAGCGCCTTGCAGGTCGCCTTGCCGCCGATCGGATCGCCGCAGTACTGGCTGCTCGAGCAGTCGCCGTTGTCGCGGCACTCGTCCGCGTCGGCGCACACGCCCCATGAGCAGCGGTTGCTCTTGCACTGCGACTTGCTGGTGCAGGCGGCCCCGCGCGGCTTGCCGTCCGACGCCGGGGTCGTCGTCTGGGTCTCGCGGCTGATCTGCTGGCCCGCGCGCTTCTTCGCCTCGGAGCTCTCCCACATCGACACGAACGCCTCGGGCCCGTCGTTGCGCAGCTTGTCGGTGTAGCTCTTCTTCAGGCCGACTGCGTCGAGCTCCTTATGCCAGTACTTCATCATGCCGATGTGGCTCAGGCCCTCGGCGATGTGGCTGCCGTACTTGTGCAGGTGGTCCTGGCCGCCGAGGCTGCGGCCGCAGTTCTCGAAGGTCCGCGAGTGGACGCCCTCGGTGATCGTCGCGTAGTCGAGCGAGTACCCGACCGTGAGCCCCTTATCCATCAAGTACGCGAGGATCTTCGCGGTCTCGGTGGCGGTCTTCGGGCAATTCGTGCTCACGCCCGACTTCGCGTAGTCCTTGGCGTCGAGCGGCCCGACGCGCACGCCGAAGAACCCGCCGGTCTTGCGGACGAGCTCGAGCTCCGAGTCGTCGAAGTCGTACTCGTTCGGCCCCGGCGTCTTGAGCTTCGACGTGCTGTTGGCCACCAGCATCGCGTTGGGGTTGTTGTGCAGGGCGTTCATCGGGTAGCCGTCGAAGTCCTGCGAGATCTTGTCGATGTCGAAGCGCGAGCGCATCGAGACGTGATCGATGTTGACGATCATGCCCTTGCGCATGGCCTCGCGGACGACGCGCTCGCCGTCGTTGGAGAGGCCGAGGTTGTTGCGCTCGACGCCGTGGTCCATGCGGCTGCCGGCCGAGCCCGAGAACCCCGGCAGCTTGGGGTAGACCTTGAAGCCGTTGAAGTAGCCGCCGCCGGCCCCGAGGAAGTAGGCGGCGTAATTGACCTCGGAGAGGTCGCTGTACTTCTTGACGCACTTGTCGGTCAGCTTGCCGCCCTTGAAGCCGCCGTCGCCGCAGGTGTTGTCGCAGAACTTGTGCCCTGAGTCGCTCTTGAGCGGGAAGTTCGCGACGGCGTCGTCGACGTAGAAGCAGCCCGCCATCGCCTGCGTCGCGCGGATGATCTTGCCGCCGATCTCGTCCTTCGAGCGGTAGATGTCGGCGCCGGCGAGGCGGCTCGAGACCTTGTGCGCGAGGTAGAAGGTGCGCACGCCGGCGTCGTAGTAGTGGTTGAGGCGGTCGACCGGATCGAAGGTCCGGTCCTCGGCGCCGAACGCATAGTCCGACTCGACGCCGATCACGATGGCGAGCTTGTCGGCCTTGATGATCCTGCGGGCGTCCGCCGCCGTGTAGGCGATCTCCATCCACGAGGAGTTGGCCTTGGCCCAGTCCTTGATGGCGTCGATCTGGCGATCCATCGACTTGACGGTGTCGCCGTGGCTGCACGCGTAGCCGTCGCCGCCGGGGCCGCCGTTGCCCTTGTTGGCGTAGTAGAGCTGCTCGCACATCGCCTCGCTCTCGACCGCGAAGGCGACCATGAGCTTGAGCTTCGTGTCGTCCTTGTCCTGCGCGGCCTCCTTGATCCACTGCGTGGCGTAGCGGGCGTGCGAGTTGCTGTCGTGCAGCGGGCCCATGTGGCTCTTGTGGTCGCCCATGTCGCCGCCGAGCGCCCCGACGGCGGCCGTGAAGCTGCCCTTGACCTCGCCGTGGTCGCACTTCTTGCCGGCCTTGCAGCCGCCGCAGTCGGCGGTGTAGCCGTTCTCCATCACGCCGTTCTTGTAATTCCCCTTCTTGCCCGTGAACGCGTAGTTTCCGCCGAAGGCCATCGGGTTCGTCGGGTGCTCGTGCGTCAGCACGTAGCCGCCGCGGATCCTGTCGCTGTCGAGAACCTTCGGGGTGATCTTGCTGACCTCCTTCGGGCTCTTCGTGATCTTGACCGGCGCCGTGGCGCTCATCATGTTGAGCGAAGGGCTCACCTCCGTCTGCTGCGGGCGCTCAGGCGCGCTGCACGAGGCGATCAGCGCCCCGCCGAACAGGAGGCCGGCGAGTCCGCGCGAGGCGGCTCGCCAGCCGAGAGGAGCGGGGAGGTAGGCTTCGCACGGAGCCGAGGACGCGGGGGTTCGGGACATGCCCACGTAGAGCCCCGAAGCGGCGGACCGGATCACAAAAAAGATCAGAAAAAGTCAGGGCGCGGAGCGGCCTAGCAGCCTGTGGCGAAAGTCCCGTTCCGTTCAGGGCGCGGCGCCCTCGGTCGAGGGACGCGGCTCACCCGGGCTCGATGACGCTCGCGGTCTCGACGAACGGGACGCCGAGGTCGCGCGCGCGAGCGGGGAGCGCCTCGTCCTTCGCGTAGAGCTCGCGGAGCGCTCGCCGCTGCGACTCGCTGAGCGCGATCGTCCGCGTCGCCGAGCGGTTGCGGACGATCGGCGCGTGGCCGAAGCGCGCCCCTAGCCAGCGCGTCAGCGACGAGAGCTCCACTAGCGCGTCGAGCTGCCCGGCGTCGAAGTAGTCCGCCTGCCGGCGCAGGTGCTCGTCCTGACGCAGCGTCGGCTTCCTCAGCTCGGCGAGCGTGAAGTCGATCCACGCGGCCGTGTCGAGATCCGCGAGCCCCGCGAAGTTGCGGCGCGCGTGCCCTCCGGCGCCGAAGTTCCTCATCACCGAGAGGAAGCGATCGACCGGGTCGCGCCAGACCGCGAAGCGGACGTAGCCGTCCGGAGGGTCGGCGGTGATCGGCGCCAAGAAGTGGTTCGCCGCGTACCCGACCCGATCATGGAGCTCGTTGTGGGACAGCGTCGCCGGATCCAGCCCCGCGTCATCCGCGAGCGCGTGATACTTGAGCGTCGAGCACCCGCACTTCGAGATGCACACGGCAGCCCAGCGGCGTCGTCGGTTGAGCAGCCAGAAGTTCCCCATCATCGGCGACCTCGCCCCCTACGCGCCGCGGACGCGCTCCCACCAGCGCGCCCGGACGCGCGTCGCGTGCTCGGCGATCGCTCGCGGCGAGCAGCCGGAGAAGTGGCGGAGCGCGAAGTCCTCGAGGCGCGCGAAGATCCGGTCGATGCGCGCGCGGCCGCGCTCGTCGACCGAACGCGGGCGAAAGCGGAGGAGCGCGCGGTAGTCGTCGAGCTCGCCCTCGGCGAGCGCTCCCTCGGCGAGCATCGTCCGACACAGCATGTCGATGTGCTCCTCGCGCTGCGCCTCCTGGAACGCGACCGAAACGGATCCAGAGTGCACGCGGTAGTCGTACAGCACCTCTGGGAGGTTGGCGAAGCGCACCGGCCCCGCCAGCGCCGCGTCGAGGTAGAGCGCGGCGTCTTCGCAGTAGCGCTTGCTCGTGTCGTAGCGCCTGCTCGCGAAGAAGCGCGCGCGGATCATCAGGGTGCCGTGGGCGAGCGTCGGCGAGATGGGCCAGCGCAGGAGCGTGCCGAATTTGATCGCCGCGTCCTCGGCCACGAGCTCGATCACCGTCGACTCGCCGTCCTCGTTGAAGCACCGGAGCGCGGTGCCGCAGATGTCGAGCGCCGGATCGGCCGCGAGCGCGTCGTGCTGCCGGGCGAGGCGCTCCGGCGGGCAGAGGTCGTCGCCGTCCATCCTGGCGAGCAGCGGCGCTCGGGCGGCGTCCAGCCCCCTGTTGAGCGCCGCGGCCACGCCCAGGTTGCTCGGTGCGCGCAGGTAGCGGACCCGTGCGTCGGCCGCGGCGATCGATCGCACGATCTCTCCGGTTCGATCGGTCGACGCGTCGTCGATGACGATGAGCTCAAGCGCACCGAACGTCTGCCGCTGGATGCTGCCGATGGCGGCGCGGACGTGCCGCTCCTCATTGAACACCGGCATGAGCACGGAGATCTTGGGCGTCGACTTCACGGGCCTCCTCGAGCGCAGAGCGGATCAGCGGGAGCAGCTCGCGCTGGACGACGCGAGCCGCGGAGTATCGCTGGCGTACGCGCTGGTGGAGCGCGAGCGCCGGGTTGGTGACCAAGCTGGACGTGATCGCCGCGGCGCACTCGTCGAACGCGCCGCGGTGCTCGCGGTAGTACCGCTCATGCAGCGGGTAGAACCCGCGGGCGTCCGGAGACACGCCGTAGAGAACGATGAGGCGCTCGATCAGGGGGTCCGCGTGACGCGGCGAGTCGCCGCGGGCGTGCCGAGCCAGCGCCCGCTCGATCCTCGCGCCGTCGATCCCCTCACCGCCGAGCGCGCCGCAGTGGAGCCAGATCGCGTCGTCGCCGGCCACGTCGCGAAACGACGGCACGTCGGCGTTGAGAACGCAGAGGTTCTTCATCGCCGCAGCCTCGAGCAGGGTGAGGGAGTGCGCCTCCGCGGCGGATGGGTGGATGAACACGTTGCTGAGGAGCATCAGGTCGCGGACCAGCGTGTTCGGGCAGTCCTGACGCAGGGACTCGTCCTCGTCCGCGACGAACACGAGCTCGTCGCGCGCGAGGCCGATGCGCTCGCCCAACCACCGGAGCTGCATGATCCGCGTGCGCTCGGCGTCCGTGTCGCTGTCGGGCGTGGCGAAGACGAGCCGGACCGTGTGTCCGCGCGCCTTCAGGGAGCGCATGATGTACAGCGCGTACTCGGCCTGCTTGGCGACGCGGTTGAGGCGAGTCGGGAAGACCGCGACGATCGACGCGTCGAGGAGCCCGTGGCGCTCGGCGATCGCCCACAGGAGCGGATCGCCGAAGAACCCCTCGGTGAGCCGCGAGTTGGCGACGACCTCGACGCGCTCGGGCGCGATCGAGAGCATCTGTGCCGCGCGCGCGCGGTGCTGCGGCGACACGCAGACATACGTGCTCCGCGCGATCGGCCGGAAGAGCAGCTCTTGGGGGAAGGGCGGCGGCGCAGGCGGACGCAGGCGAGGTGTCGAGTGCAGCCAATGCAGCCAGCGGATCGGCGCCCGCGCGGCGAGCGTCCGAATCGCGAGGTTGTAGGCGAGGTTCTGCTCGAGGAGCGCGAGATCGTGGGTGAGCGCCACCTCACAGCCCTGGAGCGCCGCTTCGAGGCGATCCTCGAGCGCACGCGCGGCTCCCTCGAGCGAGCCCCGCTCGTCGCTCAACGTGTCTATATTGGGCAGCGACGGGTCGAAGTCGACGGCGGCGGGCAGCGCTGGCCGCGGACAGTCGACCGGCGCGATGAGACGCACCGCGAGGCCGCGCCGCGACAGCGCCGCGCACTGGCTGAGCACGACGTGCGCTACGCTGTACCAGGACGGCCACGAGGTCCTGTGGTAGAGGACGGCGATCCGCCCGCCGCCACCCGGACCCTCCTGTCGACGCTCACTCGCGGCGGTCGGGTCCTGAGGAGGAGAACTCGCCCTTGCGGTTGAGTGTGGCTCGAGGAGCCCCTGGCGGACGAGCTCTGACGCGAGCTCGACGGCCTCGTCGACCGACGCCCCTTCGATCCGCGCCACGGCGTCGGCGATCGAGTGGCCTGCGCTCAGTCGCTCCCAAAGCGCGACCGCGTCGCCGTCGAGCACGAGGAGCTCGCCAGAGTCGACGTCGAGCACGAAGAGCTCGCTGCGGAGGGCTTGTGACGCGCAGCGGCTGGTCGCGCGGAGTCGTGTGCTACCGGAGAGTCGCAGGATCTCGACCTCGCGTAGTGGAGAGTTGAGGAGGGCGGCGCGGAGCCGCGGCACGCCGCCGAGCGGGGGCTCGCTTTGAGTGCGGACGATAGAGGTGCGCCGCGACGACGCGGCGCACCTGCGTTCTCTGCGACATAGGCCCCATCACGGCGGCACTCCATGTCGCGGATCGCAGTCACGCGTTGGTGGAACCGGACCGATCCTGCTTGGCAACGCTCTTGCGCTTGATCTTCATGGTCGTTCTCCTCTCTCGGGGGTCGAAGTACGAGGAAATGGGGACGGGGCGTTCGGGTCTCCCCGCAAACGACGATACCCCGCCCTCACGGGAAAGACGCTCGCCTCCGTCGTGGATGGCGAGGAGGCGCGGAGCCAAGGCACCGCGACGTCGCGAGGCGTGCGCTCGCGTTGAACGCGACAGAGGCCACCATAGCGACGGCGCCGAACTCCGTCACGCGTTGGTGGAACCGGACCGATCCTGCTTGGCAACGCTCTTGCGCTTGATCTTCATGGTCGTTCTCCTTCCTCGGGGTCGAAGTACGAGGAATAGAGGACGGGGCGTCCGGGTCTCCCCGCAAACGCCGATACCCCGCTCCCTTCGCATGCCACGGTTGTCTGCCGAGCCAGAGCGCGCGCGACGGTCTCGCAATCCCGCGCTGCTCGCCCTCGTGTTCCGTCCATGACATTCGAGGTGCGCCACTCACAACACGCCGGGAAGGGATCCCCTGAGCTTGTTGGTTGAGGCGTGACCGCGAGAGTAGCACACTTGGCGCGCTGGGTGCTACACATCCGTCGCCTCGAGATGTGGATTAGTCTCGCGTGGGAAGGGTGATGGTCACGAGCACACGAGACGCCTACTCGTCATGGAAGTACGCCCGCAGCATCGTCTCGACGACTCGCTCCACGACAGCGTCGACGACGTGGATGTTGTCCTCACCGTAGACGTCGGCGCCGCCGCTCGTGACCATTTCAAAGCTCGGGCAGTAGTCCACCTCAGGGTGCTGCGCGAGCTCCTCGGCGCAGACGCGCAGGATGGACTTTGAGTAGGTATTCGCGCAATACGCGTCGCGGCCGGAGAATGTGGTGTTGAAGGGGACAGGCGAGACCGCGATCAAGATCCGACGCAGCCCAGACCGTGAAGCGCGGGGAGATCGACGGGGTGACGAGCTTGTGCTCGAATCGTCGCTCCGCTTGCCCTGGAAACGCGCTGTTGTCGAGCTGTCGCCCTCTTCATTGCGCGAGAGGCCTCTCGCTTCATGTCTTTTGCTATCATCAATCGCGCACTCGGTGCTCCTCAGTCGGTGGCTCCGCGCCGACGCTTCCCCGGAGGCCAGGTCGAGGCGGACGCCTACGAGCTCGGCGTCGCACTGGAGAGGTTCTGCTCTGGGCGGTGTGGGGACCGTTCATTGATCGTGCGAGCAAGGCGGACTGGCTCGGAGTCGGGGCCGGCGCAGCCGCGCCCCCGAGCGACGAGCATGAGCCGTGGTTCGACCTCGGCGCCGACGACCACGGGCTCCCGGTCCTCGCGCTCAGCGTCGGCGACCCCGGGCGCCACGGGCCCGTGCGGCGTCTTCGGCGGGCTGTGGGAGCTCGTCGGCTGGAGCTGGAACGGGCGCGTATCCGCTGTTGCGACGTCGTCGAGGAGGGGTATCATCCGCCTCATGTGGCGGACTCGCGTCCCGAGCGGACGAGGAGAGCCCGAGGAGAGAGCGATGTTCGGAAAGAACCGCGATGTGAGCAGCGAGAACCCCCCAGCGGCGGCGCATGATGAGCGCGCCGAGCCGCACAGCCATGACGACTGCGACGCGGAGCACGCTGAGGCGAAGCCCCATGAGCTCCCGCCGACGAGCGGGGCGGACGCGATCGTCCGCAAGTGGTCGCTATGGGCCGCGGGGTTCGGCCTCGTCCCGCTCCCGCTCCTCGACTTCGCGACGACGACCGGCTTCTCGCTGAAGATGCTGCACAGCCTGTCGAAGTACTACGGCGTCGAGTTCCGCCCGCAGCTCGGGAGGTCCGCGATAACCGCGCTCCTCGGCGGGGCTAGCTCGCCGATGCTCGCGCTCGCAGCAGGGTCCGCGCTCAAGTCGATCCCGATCGTCGGATACTCCCTGGCTGTCGCCTCTGGGCCCCTCGTCGCCGGCGGGATCACGTACGCCCTCGGGCGGGTCTTCACGGCTCACTTCGGGGCCGGCGGGACGCTCTTCGACTTCGATCCGGAGAAGTTCCGCGACTACTTCCAGAAGGAGATCGAGGCCGGCAAGGACTTCGTGAAGGGCGAGCGCTCGCAGGGCAAGGACGCGTCGGCGAGCCCCGCGACATAGGGAGGCCGATCCCGAGAAGTGCCGCGACCGCTTCCGGACGCAGGTCGCGGCCGGGGCAGACGTCGCTCGCGGATCGTAGGGCCCGGGAAAGGGAGAGCTACGGCGCTCGGGTCGACGGGGCGCTCGAGGGCGCCGCCAGGTCCGCCGCGTCATCGATCGCGTCGGAGAAGCTCGGGAGGTCACGCGACATCAGCGGGAGGAAGTCCCAGCTCGCGTCGACCGCAGCGGTCCCGCTGTCATCCGAGGCGCCCTGTCTCGGGTCGTCCTCGCCCTCCGCGCCCTCCTCGCTGGGGCCAGAAGCCGAGGGGTCGTCGACGCCTTCGGGAGCGCCGCCCTTGGGCGCGTCGCCGAGGTTGAAGATCAGCGATGTGTCGCTCGCGCCAGCGCCGAGCAGGACGACCTTCGAGTTCGTCGAGCGAGCGAGGGCGAGGGTCGCCTCGATGTCCCGCCAGCGCAGCAGATCGTGCGAGATCGACGCGGCGATGCGGTTGTAGTCGCGGATGCCGGCGGCCTCGATGCGCTTGCGCTCGGCCTCCTTCTCCTCGCGCAAGAGCCGGTACTCGTACTCGAGCATCTTCTGCTCCTGACCGTACCTCTCGGCGATGTAGCCCTCGACGATCGGCGGGAGGTCGATGTCGACGATCTTGATCTCTTGGACCTGGATGAACGAGCGGCTCGTCAGCTCCTCGCCGGCGTCGTCGACCCGGCCGAGCATCGAGATGCCGCGGATCTCCTCCAACAGGTCCCCCTGCGTGGCGTAGATCTCGTGGGCGGGGCGACGGCCGAACGTCTTGCGGACGTGGGCCTCGACCTCCGGCTTGATGAGCCGCGCGTAGTAGTCGGGCCCGATGTCTTGGTGGAGGAAGCCGAGCATGTCCTTGTTCGGCCGGTAGCGCACCGAGACCTCGACGCCGAGATCGAGGCCCTCCTCGCTGAGGATCGTGAAGCGGATCCGCTCCTCGATCAGGCGGATCTCGTAGAGGGTGAGGGTGTCCCAAGGCGGGATCACGTGGAGTCCCTCGCCCCAGATCTTCTCGGTGACGGTGCCGCCCAAGAAGTAGCGGTACATGACGCCGCTGTACCCCGTCGGGATCTTGATGAACATGAAGGGAGCGACGTACACGAGCGCGATCAGGACGACGAACGCGACCGTGTAGATCGTGAATTGCAGGCGATTCGACAGGCTCCAGAGGCGCTCGCGGAGCCGTCGCCGCTCGAGGTCGGGGAGCTCGTCGTCGGCGCTCATCGGGCGCCCGCCGTTTCATCGCCGAGCAGGCGATCCCAGAGGCGACGTCGTCGTTGCCGTCGTCGCTCGGCGAGGAGCTCCTTGCGTCCCGGCCACTGGCGCCTCCCCGACAGGACGGCGAGCGCGAAGCCGACGAAGGGGGTGAGGAAGACGGAGACGACGATCGTGAGCCAGAAGCCGAGGCGACGCGTCTTGCCGGCGAGGCCCGCCGCGACGATGGCCGCGACGGAGAGGGCGAGGATGAAGAGGGGCGAGAGCGACATGAACCCTCGGCGGACATCCGCTGGGACCGCGGCGACTCTATCACAACCGTCGTGCACGGAAGAGTTGCCCGGCGTCGGTCGACCCGGCATCCTCGGACGCGCAGATGGCCTGGCGACGACGACCGGCAGGAGACGCGAGGGCTCCGAGGGTGGCCAGGGATGTGCTCTTGGCCGCCGCTGTCCTCGTCGCGCTGTGCCTCTACGCGTGGTTCATGTGGAAGCGTCTCGCCCAGCCGTACGAGGGGCCCCCGACCGCCCTCCTCGGCGACGCGCGGATCATGCGCGAGGGGTTCCGTGAGCGCTGCGGTCGGCCGACGAACGGCGACGAGGCGCTGGTCGTCGAGGTGCTCCACTCCCGCGACACCGCCGCGTGGGTCGGCGACGCGGCGGAGCGCTTCATGCGCGACTGTCCCAACACTCAGCTTCGGTTGCGCTCGATCGGGGACATGGACGCGGTCCGCTCGATCGTCGACGGTGAGGTCGAGCCGGCCCTTTGGTTGCCGTCGAGCTCTCTCGCCTCGACCTACCTCAGGGAGCGCTGGGAGGCGGCGGGGAGGGAGGTCCCCTTGGCGATCGACGAGGGCGTGTCGCTCCTCCGCTCGCCGACGGTCCTCTTCGTCTGGGAGGACAGGTACCGCGTCCTCGCGCCCCTCATCGGCCGTTGGGACGCGAGCGGGGCCCCCTGGGCCCGGTCGCTCTGCGCGTCGATCCCCCTCGACGCTCCGATCGACCTGACGACGATCCGCCGCGAGGCGATGGTGCCCGGGACGTGGCTCGCGTGGAAGCGCGAGCGCTTCGGAGGGTCGCCGAGCGAGCGCTTCCCCGACGGGCTGCTCGCCGGCTGGGGGCGGGTGCGAATTGAGCATAGTTCTCCGACGCGGACCGCGGTCGGCCTCGCCGCCATCTACTTGATGGCGTACGACTTTGCGAACGTCCGCCACGGCTTGACGCTCGACTCCCCCGAGGCGTTCGAGCGCGCCCTCTACACCGAGCAGGGGGCGTTCACGCGGTGGATCCGTCGCTGTGAGGCTGGCCTCGAGTACCAGCTCGAGTCGACGCAGGAGCTCACCGAGCGGATGTTCCACGTCAGCGGGGCCTTCGATGGGGTCGTGACGTCCGAGCAGCTGGCCTTCACGATTCTCCGCAGCATCAACGCGCATGGCCCGAGCATGAGGCGCGCGCGCATCGTCTATCCTGACGTCACGATCGTCAGCGACCACCCCGCGGTGCTCTTCTGGCCGGGTCCGGGCGAGGAGGAGGAGAGCGCCGCGGCGGAGCGCTTCGTCGAGTTCCTCCGCTCCGCGCCGCGGCAGCGCGCCGCCGTCGAGCACGGCTTCCGGCCGACGAACCCGGGCGTCGTGATCCGCGACTACGACGTCGAGCGCAACCCGTTCCTCCGCCTGCGCGCGTTTGGTGTGGACCTCAACCCGCCGATGCGTGAGCCGCCCCGGGTCCACGCGTCGACGCTCCGCGAGCTGGTGGAGCGCTGGGAAGACGCGACGGAGCGCAACTAGTCGGCTCCGCTAGACACGCTGTGAATACGGGGAGTCCGACGGCGTTGAAGAGCTCAAAACACAGTCATCAGCGGGCGATCTGGGAGGCTGAGCACCGGGCGCCAGAGCTGTTCCCCTACCTCGCTAGTGAGCGGGCCTCCGACAGGGTCCTTGAGTTCTGGGAGTGGCTCCGCAGTCAGGAAAGCGGCGGAGCGCTGCGCGGCGTCGAGATCGGCTGCGGGAAGGGGCGCAATTGCCTGGGGCTCGCGGCCGCTGGCGCGGAGATGACCGGGTTCGACTTCTCGCCGACGGCGATCGCCGCGGCGAACGACCGCGCTCTAGCGATGGCGCTCCGCGAGCGCGCTCGCTTTCGGGTTCATGACGCGACGGAGGCGTGGCCGTTCGCTGACGCGTCGTTCGACTTCGCCGTCGACTTCTTCGCCTCGATCGATATTGAGACGCGCGTCGGTCGGTCGTACGCCCGTGATGAGCTGCGGCGCGTGCTCCGTCCCGGAGGGCACCTGCTGGTCTATGTGCCCTCGGCGGAGGACGAGTATCACCGCGTCTTGTTGGCGGAGTCCCCCGCGGAGGAGGAGAACACCTTCTATTACCCGGGGAGCGAGAAGATCGAGAAGCTCTACGACCACGCCGAGCTGCGCGCCTTCTACCGCGACTGGAGCGTGGTCCTGGAGAGGCGGATCGAGCGGAGCTGCCGGCTCCACGGGCGCGACTACACGTCCTCGAGCTTCTGGGTGATCCTCCGCCGGTGATCCGGCCGCGCGGGCCGCTACGCGGCTCTGCTCAGGCTGCCTCAGTCCTCGCGGAGCCAGCGGCCTGACTTGCCGCCTTCCTTCGCGGTCAGCTCGACCGCCTCAATCGTCATTCCGCGATCCATCGCCTTGCACATGTCGTAGATCGTGAGGGCCGCGGTCGCGGCGGCGGTCATCGCCTCCATGTCGGGTCCTGTGCGATCGACGGCCTCGACGCGCGCCTCGACGACGACGCCCGGGAGCGCCTCGTCGAGCGAGAATTGAACGTCGACCGCGGTGACCCGCACCGGGTGGCAGAGCGGGATGATCCCGGGCGTCTGCTTGCTCCCCGCGATCGCGGCGAGGCGCGCGACCCCGAGGACGTCGCCCTTGCCCACGTCGCCTTCACGGATCCTAGCGAGCGTCGCCGGCTGCATCCGGACGCGCGCGCGGGCGGCCGCCATGCGGGGGGTCTCCGGCTTGACGGAGATCGTCACCATCCGCGCGGCGCCGTGGGGATCGAAGTGAGTGAGCGTGTCGGACATCGCCGTGATTCTACGGATCCACGGGCCCGGTGTAGAGCCTCAACGAGCGAAGGCCGCCGTGAAGTCGGCCCACACCGCGCGCTTCTCCTCGAGGTCCCCGGCGAAGGCGCCCGAGTCGACGACGAGGTAGACCCGCTGGCTCCGGCGGTCGTTCGGGTGCGGCGTCCACACGCGGCAGGACGGAGCGCCCGTCACCTCTGCGAGCGCCCGCGACACGCGATCGACGAGCTCGCCGAGGTCGCGCAACGGCCCCTCTGCGAGATCACTCGGGAGCAGGGCTGCCCCCTTGAGGACGATGAGGGCGCGGATTGCGAGCTCCGGCGGGCAGGAGTCCGGGACGATGACCGCCGCCGCTGCGTCGATGAGCCCCCACTCGTGGCTCCGAAGCGCGGGGTCGTCGGCGACGAGGTGCGCGAGGCGATCCGCGAGTCTCCGGATCCTCGGGCGATGGAGGGCGATCGCCCTGGAGAGCGCGTCAGGCGCGTCATCCTCGCTGACACGTCGGCGCCAGTCGGTGAAGAAGCGTGGTTCGGGGGGGCGCGCCTGAGCGATGAGCGTGCAGCTCCCGCGCTGACCCTGCGACGTCTCGCCGAGCAGCGCCTCCTCACGCCAGACGACCGGGTGGAGCGCCGAGAAGAGCTCGAGGAGCTCCCCGCGGCGGAGGCAGTAGTCGGGGTTCTTGTGCCGCGCTCCGGGGCGCGACTCCAAAGAGAACGTCTCGTAGAAGAGGAGGCCCCCAGGCCGCAGGGCGGCGGCGATCTCCCGGCAGGCGTCGCGGACGAGGAAATTCGCGACGACGATCACGTCGTACTGCGCCGCGGGGAGGCGTTCGACGCCGACCTCCCGGTGCTCTGCACATAGGGGCAGCTCCTCGCGCGCGGCGAAGGCGCGGAGCTTGTCGATGACCAGCGCGGAGCTGTCCCACGCCGTCACCTCGAGGCCGCGGCGCGCGAGGAAGATCGCCGCTCCGCCGAGACCGCAGGCGAGATCGAGCGCCTGCCCGCGCCGCGGCAAGAGGTGGGCGTTGTCGACGAGAGACGCCGGCGCTCCGGCGCCTGTGACCTCGCGGTCGCTGTAGATGCGGTCCCATTTGTTCGCGGGTGTCGTCATTGCTCGATGCCTCCAGTGCTCGCGGGATCCCGGACCTCTCGACCTCGCGTCCACGCGACGAAGAGCGGCTCGAAGTCCGGGCGCCGCAGTCGCGCCATCTCCATCGACCGCGCGACGTCGGGGGGGCGCTCGCCCGCGCCAGCGGGGCGGAACGACGGGAGGAGCTCCGCGAGCCTCGCCAGCGGCAGGCCGTAGCAGATCCGCGCGAGCCGGGCCGCAAGCGCGGCGCCGAGGCACATAAGACAGGGCTCGCAGCTCGTCAGGAGCGTCGCCCCGGTGAGGTCGCGGGTCGCGAGAGCGGCGCACGCTCGACGGATCGCGAGGAGCTCCGCGTGCGCCGTCGGATCGCAGCGCTGGCGGACCTCGTTCGCGGCCTCAGCCACGAGCGCGCCCTCGCGTACGAGGAGCGCGACGAAGGGGCTCGCTCCCCCCGCGAGCGCGGCGCGCGAGCGCTCGTAGAGCAGCTCTGCCCAGCGCGCCTCGGCGGCTAGGGGCGCATCCCGAGCCACTCTTCTCCCTCCGGAGAGACCTCTTTCTTCCAGATCGGGACCTCTCTCTTCAGCTCCTCGATCGCGCGTCGACAGGCCTCGAAGGCCTCGGCCCGATGGGGCGCGGACGCGGCGATCACCACCGCGAGATCGCCGACCCCGAGCACGCCCTCACGGTGTGTGATCGCGACTCGAGCGCCCGGGATGTCGGCCTCGATTCCGCGGATGATCTTGCCCAGCGTCGACAGGACCATCTTCGGGTAGGCCTGATACTCGAGGCGCGTGACCGCCTTGCCCAGGTTGTGATCGCGGACGATCCCCGTGAACGTAGCGACGGCGCCTTGGCCCGGGTGGTCGGGGCCGCTCACCTGGTCGATGACCTCCTGGAGGCTCAACGGCGAGTCGTAGAGGCGGCAGTAGGGCTCGGGGCGATCCTCGTCGGAGGGCTCGTTTGGGGGCGGTGGAGACATCGCAGTGCGTTCCTCGACCGGAGACTAGCCGCCGGCGACGGGGGGGATCAACGCGACCTCGTCGCCGGGGCGCACGAGATCATGTCCTTGGACGTACTCCCCGTTGACCGCGACCCGCAGGGCCGCGCGATACCTGTGGATCACCGGGTGCTCGGCGGCGAGCTGATCGAGGAGCGCTGCGCATGAGAGCGAGTCCTCGACCTCATGGGTCAGGGACTCTCTCCGCATCTGGGCTCGAATTCCGCCGAAGAGCAGGACTTCAATCGAGTTCATGGGGACTCCTCTGGGACGGGGAGGCGCGCGGCTAGCCTCCGCGGGTGTGCATCTCGAGATGGGGATCGCGGCGCAGCCGAGCGCGGTCGACCAGGGGGCCGCGCTCGCTCAGCTGGAGCCGCTGCTCTGCGCCGCGATCGTTGCGAGACTCCCACGTCCGCCGGACGAGCGCCGCCAGCTCGGCGTCGGTCGCCCCGGCGCGGAGCGGCCCGCGGAGGTCGACGCCGCGCGGGGCGTAGAGGCAGAGGTACCAGGTGCCGTCGGCGGTGAGGCGGCTGCGGTTGCAGGCGCCGCAGAAGGGCTGGGTCGTCGATGAGACGACGCCGAAGGTCGTCCCGTCGGGGAGCTCGTAGTGGGCGGCCGTCGCCGCCGCAGACTCGCGCGCGGCGGGGCGGACCTCGCCGTAGCGAGCCGCGAGCGCCGCGAGGATCTGCGCGCGCGACATCACCTTGTCTGGCGACCAATGGGTCGCGCCGCCGACGTCCATGTACTCGATGAAGCGGACCTGCGCCGAGTGGCGCCGCCCGAACTCGATGAGGTCCGCGAGCTCGTCGTCGTTGAAGCCCCTCATCACGACGGTGTCGATCTTGGTCCGCTCGAAGCCGTGCCCAGAGATGGCGGCGATCGCCGCGATGACCTGGTCGTGGCTTGAGCGCCGCGTGAGGGCGGCGAAGCGCTCAGGGCGGAGGGTGTCGAGGCTCACCGTCAGCCTGCCGAGGCCAGCCTCGGCGAGGACGCCGAGGTGGCGCTCGAGGAGGACGCCGTTGGTCGTCATCGCCAGGTCGCGGACGGCCGGCTTGGCGCGGAGCGTCCGCACGAGCTCGGGGAGCTCCTGACGAAGCAGCGGCTCGCCGCCCGTGAGGCGCACCTTGGTCGCCCCGAGCGACGTGAACACATCGACGAGCCGGCTGATCTCCGCGAAGGTGAGGAGCGACGGCTTGGGCAGCCACGCGTACTGCTCTTCTGGCATGCAGTAGCCGCAGCGGAGGTTGCAGCGGTCGATCACCGAGATTCGAAGATCGCCCAGTGGGCGGCCGTGGCGGTCTGAGACTGCTGGGATCATCGGGCTCCGCGCTCCTCCGTGTCGACGACCGCCTGCTGGCTCTCCGCGTCGACGACAGGCTGTACGAGGCTGTTGTAGTAGCCGATCGGCGCCAGCGCCTGGTTGAGAACTACGCTGGACATGAAGCCCCAGCCCATCGTCACGGCGCCCGCGAGGGAGATGAACGCGGGGATGCTGACCGACAGCCGGTTGACGCGCATGCGATCTTCAAAGCTCTCCGCGATGTCGAGGAGCGGGACGAACTGCTCGAGCGTGCCGCTCATCAGGATGATGTCCGCGACGGAGGTCGCGACCGCGGTGGCGCCCTTGAGGGAGATGGACACGGCCGCGCGATCGAGCGCGAGGGCGTCGTTGATCCCGTCGCCGATGAAGCAGACCTTGCGCCCCTCTGCCTGCAGCGACTGAATGACCGCGGCCTTGTCCTGGGGGAGGACGCGCGCGCGGTAGCCCGAGACGCCGAGCTCCTCGGCGAGGCTGCGGGTGGGGGCCTCGTGATCGCCGGAGAGGATCATGACGGAGCGGCCGCGGCGACGGAGCGCGGCGATCGCTGCGGCGGCCTCCGGTCGCAGGCGGGGGCGGACCTCGAGCGCTCCGACGAGCTCGCGATCGCGGGCGACGAAGACCAGGCTGTGCCCGCGCTCGTGCGCGGCGCGCTGCGCTTCGAGGGCCTCCGGCGACAGCGGCGTCGCCTCAGCCTCCATGAGGCGGTCGCTGCCCACCGACACCCGGCTCCCGCCGAGCGCGACGCTGACGCCGTAGCCGATGTTGAGCTCCTGGTCGTCGATCGTGCGCGCCGCGACGTCGGCGGCGGCGGCGGCGGCCTGGATCGCCAACGCGATCGGGTGGGTCTGCGCGCGCTCTGCGGTCACGGCCAAGCGCAGGACGTCGGTCGCGGAGGCGCCGGCGAACGCGTAGATCGGGCCGACTTGGGGGACATCCTGCGTGAGGGTCCCGGTCTTGTCGAAGACGAAGGTGTCGACCTCGCGCAGCTCCTCGAGGGCGCGCCCCGTCTTGATCAGGATCCCGCGCCGGCTCGTCAGGTGCATGAACGAGAGCATGGTCAGCGGCGCGAGGGTGATCATGTTGTAGGTCG
>JAGQIT010000275.1 GCA_020431135.1 Myxococcales bacterium
CTTGAGGTCGCGGTGGATGATCCCGCGGCGGTGGGCGAAGTCGACGGCGAGGGCGACGTTGGCGAGCGCCTGGATCAGCCGCCGGCGGGGATAGGTCGCGCGGAAGCCCTCGCGATCCCAGGAGACGCCGTCGAGGATCTCGTCGAGGTTGATCCCGCGGATCCGCTTCATCGTGAAGTAGATGTTCCCCTCGGGGTCGACGCCGAGGTCGTAGACCGGGACGATCGCCGGGTGCTCGAGC
Organism: Myxococcales bacterium; assembly: GCA_020431135.1. Lineage (GTDB taxonomy): Bacteria > Myxococcota_A > Polyangia > Nannocystales > Nannocystaceae > JADJRG01. The sequence continues at coordinate 242 of JAGQIT010000275.1, forward strand.
TGGCCCTGGATCGTCGCCTCGCGGAGGAAGCGGAGCTCGACGTCGCGGTCGCCGGCGCGGTCGACCGGCAGCGTCTTGAAGGCGATCGCGCGGCCGATCAGGTGGTCGCGCGCGAGGAGGAGATCGCTCATCTGACCGCTGGCGAGGCCGCGTTGGCGCTGGTAGCGGCGCTCGAAGGGGCTGCGCTCGCGGATCCGCTGGCGGAGGTCGTCGTCGCCGGCGCCGTCGATCGGCGCGTCGAAGAGGGTCGGCGGGACAAAGGCGGGGTGCGGCTGAGAGGGACGGTCCGCCATCGTTGACAGTGTGCGTCGACGCGCGACTCTTTGGCCAGACCTGCTATCTTCGGGGCGCGATGCCGAATTCGATCCGTGGCCTCACGTCCGCCTCCCTCGCCTTCGCGCTGGCCCTCGTCGGCGGCGCGGCGCTCAGCGTCGGCTGCGCGGGCTCCTCCTCCCAGCCGCCGGCCGCCGCCCAGGGCGACGCCGCCAAGGGCGAGGCGCTCGCTGACCGCGACCCGGAGCTCGCCTGCCGCCTCGTCCGCCAGGAGGGCGCGGTGCTCCTCGACGTCCGCAGCGCCGACGAGTTCGCCGAGGGCCACGTCGACGGCGCGGTGAACATCCCGCACGATCAGATCGACGCCCGCGCGGCCGAGATCGACGAGCTCCAGGGCGGCGACAAGAGCAAGCCGATCGTCGCCTACTGCGTCTCGGGGCGCCGCGCGGGGATCGCCAAGCAGAGCCTCATGGATCAGGGCCGCACCAAGGTGACGAACCTCGGCGGCATGAAGGACTGGCCCGAGTGCCCGGGCTGAGCCGCTGAGCGGGCCCGCGACCAGCGACAGCAGGTAAAGACGGAGAGCCGGCGCGGATCCGCGTCGGCTCTCGTCAATTGGTGCGGCGGCCGGAGCCGCCGCGCGATCTACTGCGGCAGGACCGAGTAGACGCCGGCGCCCCACCACGAGTTGGGGGTCGTCTTGATCACCTCGTAGGTCCCCTGGTCGGGGTCGACGAGGATCACTTGGCCGCCGGAGTTGAAGGCGAAGATCTTCCCCTCCCAGCCGGCGAGGCCGTAGACGCCGCTGTAGCCCTGGAGGGTGGCGATGTCCTTGATGACGTTGCCGTTCGACGGGTCGGCCTCGACGATCACGTCGGCGCCCGGGACCCCGGACTTGTCGGTCGCGCCGTAGGTGCCGACGCCGGAGATCGAGAAGACATCGCCGCTGGAGCTGTAGCCGGGGCCGTAGCTGCCGATCTGGTTGAACATCGCCTGGTTGCCGATGAGCGTGACCTTGTGCCAGGCGCCGCTGTTGGCGATCGCCACCAGGGTGTCGTCGTTCGGGTCGAGGACGCCCGGCGGGATCATCGTCAGGCCGTTGGTGCTGCCGCCCGGGAGGTCGGCGAGGTAGTAGCAGTTGGCGTTGTTCGGGTTGCAGACGAAGAGGTCGTTGAAGGTGATCGCGTAGAGGATGCCCCAGCGATCGAGGGCGATGTCGGTGACAGAGCCCGGGCTCTGGTCGTAGGTGAACTGGCCGATCTGGACGATGTCGTAGGTGTTGACGTCCATCGTGAAGAGCCGCGACGAGGTGTGGGCGTAGACGAGGTTGCCCGCGGCCTGGCCCGGGAGCTTGTCGTCGTCGGGGAAGGGATCGTCGGCGTCGGGGATCCCGTCGTTGTCGCTGTCGGTGCAGTAGATGCCGTCGTCGATCTCGCCGTTGCAGTCGTCGTCGACGCCGTTGTCGCAGATCTCCTGGTCGGCGGCCTCGTCGACCTCGCCGTTGCAGTTGTCGTCGACGCCGTTGTCGCAGATCTCGTAGGGGGCGACCTCGTCGATCTCGCCGTTGCAGTTGTCGTCGACGCCGTTGTCGCAGATCTCATAGTCCATCGGCACGCACATCTCGGTGGTCGTGCCGGTGTCGGTGTCGCTGTCCGTCACCCCCATCGTCGTCGTGCTGTCGGTGTCCGTCGCGGTGCCGTCGGTGGTCGTGGTCGTCGTGCTCGTCTCGGAGGTCGACGAGGTCGTGGTCGTCGACGTGCTCGTCGAGTCGGAGTCGGAGCCCGAGCCGCTGTCGGTGGTGGTCGACGAGGCCGTCGTCGTGTTCGTCGTCGCCGTCGTCGACGTCGTGGTCGTCGTGTCGGAGTCGGAGCCGGTCGAGCCGTCGCTGGCGCTGGCGTCGGTGGTCGACTCGCTGCCGCTGCAGGCGGCGAGTCCGATCGCGCAGGCGACACAAAGGGCGGGGGAGATCAGGCTAGTCACGCGCTTGAACAACATCGAGGCCTCCATAATGAAATGAGCGCATCGATGGTAGCTCGCGAGGACGCGCGCGTATAGCCGAAGGGGCAGGGGGCTCGAGGCCCCGCACGTCGCTGGCGATCGGCGCTCGATCAGAAGGGATCGACGAGGAGCTTCTCGCGGACGGCGGACGAGCAGCTCCCCGGTCCGAGGCCGCCGCAGAAGGGCTGGTCGGCCCAGGCGTGGTCGCCGGGGAAGCCGACCGCGGCGAGGTCCTCGAGGCGCGGCGCGTTCTCTTCGCCGGCGTTGTGGCTGAGGGGGAGGAGGTCGTAGGCCGCCGGATCGTCGACGCCGTCGGGGGCGCAGTCCTCGTCGAGGCAGGGGACGATGGAGATGCCCTCACAGATCTCGACGGTGGCGTAGGTCGCGTGCTTGTCCGCCGACGGGAAGACGACCCAGCGCGGCTCGCCGGTGTCAGGATCGTCGCCGAGCACGAGGACGTCGAGGTCGTCGCCGACGAAGAGCATGCTGTGATCGGTGACCGAGCCCTCGTGGGCCGCTGTGTAGGCGCCGACCGTGACGACGCCGCCGGGGCCGCCCTCGGGGTCAGGCGCGAGATCGAGCGCGACGCGCTCGGAGTCGCCGTTGTGCCCGCTGATCCCGCCGCAGCTCCCGTAGTCGCGGTGGTAGCCGAGCATGACGAAGATCCGGACGTCGCCGCCGACCGGCGCGACGCGGCCGACGTCGGCGATCACCGCGTCGGCGTCGTCGATGAGCTTCTCCTCCTCGTCCATCCGTCGCAGCGGACGCAGGCGATCGAGGGCGGCGTCCTCCCAGGCGTCGACGAGGCCGTCTTCATCGACGTCGGCGCACGGCGGGTCGAGGACGGGGAGGGCGAGGCAGGCGTCGACGGCCGGCGGCAGGTTGCTCTCGAAGGCGAGGCGACCGGCGCGGAGCGTCGTCCCGAAGGCGTGGACGAAGGGCTCGAGGTTGCCTGTGGTCGAGGTCGTGGCGTCACCGGTGGTGGTGGTGGTCGTCGTCGTCGAGGTCGAGGTCGCGTCGCCCGTCGAGGACGCGGTCGACGACGACGATGATGATGACGACGTCGACGATGTCGACGAGGCGCCGTCGCTGGCCGCGGTCGTCCCCGCGCTCGCGCCCGTCGAGGTCCCCGCGGTCGCTGGCGCGCTCTCTCCGACGTCCTCCGGGCCGCAGGCCGCGGGCGCTGAGCCGACGCCGACGAGGAGCAGGGCGAGGAGCGGAGTGCGGCGCGCGACCATCCGTCGACGATAGCCGAACGCCGCCGCGGGCGTCGATCCCGGCGGCGTGCGGGGTCCTCGTTCTCAGCCGCCGGCGTCGGCCTCGGCGGCGGCGCGCGTGCCCTCGTCGAGGGGGATCCGCATCAGCATCAGGGCGCCGACGGCGAAGAGGGCGATGACCACCAAGAGGCCGTCGCGGCGCGAGAAGGCGTCGGCGATCGGCCCGTAGAGGACCATCGCCAGGATCAGCGCCGCGCGCATGAACATGCCCCAAAACCCGAACATCTGGGCGCTGCGATCGGCGGGCGCGAGGAGGCCGACGACGGTCCGGCTCGACGACTGGATCGAGCCGATCCCCGACCCGGCGATCACCGCGATGATCATGAAGAGGGTGATCGTGTCGACGCCGAAGGCGCCGCTGAGCGCGTCGAGGAAGTAGATCCCGGCGATCCCGGCGATCCACCACATGAGGGTGATGAGGACCGTCTTCTTGGCGCCGATCGCCGCCTCGAGGAAGCCGAAGCCGAGGGCCCCGAGGGCGGCTGAGATCTGGAGGATGAGGAAGGTCCAGATCTTGTCGCCCTGCGTCATGTGGAGCTCGCCGTCCATGTAGATGCCGATGAACTTCATCACCACCTCGAGGCCGGCCATGTAGACCGTGAAGGCGAGGAAGAAGCGGAAGAGGATCGGGTACGAGCGGGCGAGGTGGTAGCTCGACGCGAGCTCGCGCAGGCCGGTGCCGAGGAGCTGGCGGAAGGTCGCGCGCTCGAAGCCGGGGGCCGGCCGCGAGCGCTCGCGGACGAGGAGGAAGGTCGGCAGCGCGGCGACGACGAAGAAGAGGCCGATCGCGATCATCGCCCACTGGTTCTGGGCGACGTAGGCGGCGAGGTCGACCTCGGGATCGGCGGAGATCAGGCCGCCGACGAGGAGCAGGCTGACGAGGCCGCCGAAGTAGCCGAGCCCCCAGCCGAGCCCGGAGATGACGCCCATGTTCTTGCGCGTCGCCAGCTCGGGGAGGAAGGAGGCGCAGAAGGCCTCGCCGATCATGAACGCGCAGTTGCTCAGGGTGATGAGGCCGATCGCCCACCAGATCTCGCCGGGATCGACGGTGACGAGGGCGACGGTTGCGACGGCGCAGAGCAGGGTCGAGGCGCCGAGGTAGCGCTTCTTGTGCCCGCCGAAGTCGCAGAGCGCCCCGACCAGCGGCGACAGGACGAGCGCGAGGATCGTCGACGCGATCATCGCGATCGACCAGTAGGTGTCGCGCAGCGTCGACTCGGGCGGGACGACGAAGGCGGTGAAGAAGGCCGAGTAGCTCAGCGAGATGACGACGGTGACGTACGACGAGTTGGCGAAGTCGTACATCGCCCAGCCGAAGATCTCGCGCTTGCGGACCGGCGGCTTGCCGTGCGCTGCGGCCATGGCGTCCTCCTCCCGGGGGTGATGTCCGATGGTGGGGCAAGCCGCTCCCGGCGGCCAAGCTCGCGCCGGGGCGATGATCGCTCGGCGGTCAGAAGCCGCGGGCGGCGCGGATCCGGGCGAGCAGGTCGGCGGTGGCCCCGTCGACGAGCGACCAGACGTGGCCGAAGCCCTGGGGGCCGCCGTAATACGGGTCGGGCACCGCGCCGGGGCCGGACGTCGTGTGGTCGAGCAGCCCGCTGACCCGGGCCTCGTCGGCCGGGCTCGCCGCCTGGCGCAGCACGTCGCGCCGGTTCTGGCCGTCCATCACCACGATGTGCTCGAAGCGGCGGAAGTCGGCCTTGGTGAACTGCCGGGCCCGCTGGCCGCTGATGTCGACGCCGTGGCGCTGCGCCTCCTCGACGCTGCGCGGGTCGGGGGCCTCGCCGGCGTGCCAGTGGCCGGTG
>JAGQIT010000276.1 GCA_020431135.1 Myxococcales bacterium
GCTCGCCGTGGCGGCCTGCGCCCCCAACGACGGCCCCGGCGCCGAGGATACCAGCCCCGACAGCGACGCCGCCGACCACGCCGGCGGCAGCTCGGACGGCGGCGTCACGGGCACCGTCTCGCCGCAGGGGACCGCCATCGCCAGCTCGACGACGGCGCGCGCCACGCCGCCGGCACCAGACGCCATCCGCTCGGTCGACTTCACCTCGTTCGCCTTCCCGCCCGACTCGTGCGGCGACATGTTCCACGAGACGCCGGTCGAGGGCTTCGAGATGGACGGGGGTCAGGTGCAGGGTGGCCACGACGACGAGACGTTCGCCGTGTACCTGCGTCCCGACATCACCTACGGCGACGTCGACGGCGACGGCGTCGAGGAGGCGCTCGTCGGCGCCTGGGATCGCGGCGTTCGGGCGACCGCGCGGGCGGCCTTCGCGGCCAGCGGCGTCGGCAACGGCGACGAGGTCTGGGGGCGCATCGAGCCGGCGATCGACGCCTACGCCCGCGACTGGGCGCTCAGCCGCGCCGAGACCTGCGCCGCCCTCGAGGGGCGCGACAGCGGGGCCGTGCGCGAGGTCGCCGAGCGCCGCGATCGCTGCCTCGATCGCCGCCTCGCCGAGCTCCGCGGCCTCACCGAGGTGCTCCGCGAGGCCGACACCTCGACCGTTCTCGCGGCGACGGAGTCGGTCGCCCGCCTCACCTCTATCGACGCCTGCGACGACGCTGAGCGCCTGCGCCGCGAGGCCGCGCTCCCGGCCGCGATCGGCGAGCGGGCGCTGATCGAGGCGATGCGCCGCGAGGTCGCGCGGCTGCGGGTGCAGGTCCGGCGGGCGCGGGCCGAGGGCGTCGCGGCGCGGGCCGAGAGCCTCACCGGCCTCGCCCGTCGCCTCGCCTCGCCGACGGCGCTCGCCGAGGTGCTCCACCTGCGCGGGATCGCCGAGGACGCCCTCGGATCCTACGAGAACGCGGCCGCGGCCCTCGAGGAGGCGGTCTACGAGGCGATCGCCGGGCGCCACGATCGCGTCCACGCCGAGGCCGCGGTGATGCTTGTCTGGGTCTACGGCGCGCAGCTGCGCGAGCGGGCGACGGCCGAGCGCTGGATCCCGCACGCCGAGGCGGCGATCCGCGGCGTCCGCGGGGGGCCGCTCCTCGCCGCCGATCTCCTCAACCACCGCGGCGTGATCGCCAACCTCGGCCACGAGGTGGAGGCCGCGGAGCGCTTCCACCGGGAGGCCTTGGCGATCCGCCGGGCCCATCTCGCGCCGACACACGTCCACGTGCTCGACAGCCTCACCAACATCGGCCTCGCGCTCCTCCGCCAGCGCCGCCTCGCCGAGGCCGAGCGCCTCCTGGTCGAGGCGCTCGCCGGCTACCGCGAGACCTTCGGCCCGCGCCACCCGCGGGTCGCCGCGCTCCTGAGCAACCTCGGCGAGGTCAAGGTCGAGGCCGGGGCGGTCGACGACGGGATCGCGGCGCTCGAGGAGGCGCTCGCGCTCAAGGAGGCGGTGCTCGGCCCCGAGCACGCGTCGCTGATCTCGACCCTCAACAACCTCGGCAACGTCTACAGCGATCAGGGGCGCCGCGACCTCGCCGGCGCCCGCCTGCGCCGCGCCCTGGCGATCGCCGAGCGCGAGTTCGGGGCCGAGAGCCCGCGGATCGCCGATCTGCTCCACAACTACGCGCTCTACGCCGAGCGCGGCGGCGAGGTCGAGGTGGCGGTCACGGCGGCCCGCCGATCGATCGCGATCCAGGCGGCGCTCCTCGGCCCCGACCACCCGCGTCTCGTCGCTACCTACGAGATCCTAGCGACGGCGCAGCTCCGCGGCGGCGCGCTCGCGGAGGCGGAGGCGGCCGTCGATCGCGGGCTCGAGATCGCCGCGGCGGCCGGAGATCGCCTCGACGTCGTCGATCGCGTCCACCTGCGGATCAGCGCCGCCGAGGTCAAGCGAGCCCGCGGCGCCGCGGAAGAGGTCGTCGGGGCGCTCGTCGACGCGGCCGCGGCGGAGGCGGCGGACATCGACCTCGGCGCGGACGACCGGGCGCGCCTCGACGCCCTGCTGGCGCGCCCGGTCGGTGGTTGACGTCGCTCCCCGCGTGTCCGGCGAAGCTCGGTCTAGACGAGCGGCCACCGCAGCTTGTGCAGGTCGGCGCAGAGCTTCTCGAGCGAGGTCGCGGAGAGGAGCGCGTCGGGCCCCGGAGCGCTCAGCATCTCGGCGTGCTCGGGCATGAAGCAGCCGTGCTCGGCGATGTAGGCCTCCATCTTGGCTGGCTCGAGGACCAGGCGGCGGAGCTCCCAGACCCCGTCGCGGTGGACGACCGCGTGGGTGTAGTGGTGGCCGCCGACGCGGACCTCGGGGCAGGGGCCGTCGGCGTTCGCCTGGCGCAGGCGGTCGATAAATTCGGCGCGGGACTCGAGGGGACGGGGAGCCATCGTCGGCGATTGTCGCAGACCCTCGCGCGCTCGGCTCTCGCGCGGCTCATCGGCGCGCGAGACCACGCGTCGCGCGGGCGCCCTAGTTGACCGCGTAGGGCGTCGAGAGGTGGAAGGCGGCGATCTCGGCGTCGAAGCTCGCGCCGTCCTCGGTGACCATCTGATAGCTGCCGTGCATCGTCCCGAAGGGGGTCGTCAGCGGGCAAAACGACGTGTAGGAGAAGCGCTCGCCGGGCGGCAGCACCGGCTGGACGCCGACGACCCCGGGGCCGCGGACCTCCTCGGTGTGGCCGTGGGCGTCGGTGATCACCCAGTGGCGGCTGCGGAGCTGGACCGTCTCCTCGCCCTCGTTGACGATCTCGACCGTGTAGGTGAAGAGCCAGCGCTCGGGCGGGTTCGAGTGCTCGGGGATGTACGTCGGTTCGACGCGGACGCGGACGCCGCGGGTGCATGCCTCAGAAGTCATCGGGGGGCCGCGGCCTGGATAGGCCCGCGCTCGGCGGACGTCAAGCGCCGGCTACATGCAGGCGGCGGCCTCGTCCTCGCAGCCCGGGGGCTTGGGCGAGAGGAGGCCGAGGCCGACGCAGGCGATGCACGCCTGGTTCATCGGATCGTCGATCGTGCACGAGCCGTTGGTGAAGCACTCCATGCCGATGCACAGGCCGAGCTGCAGCGCCTTCTGGCCCTCCTCCGGCGGCAGGCCCTGGGTGCACATCTGGAAGCACTCGAGGTCGAGCTGGACCGCGCACAGGCCGATGCACTGGAGGGCGTCGCGGCAGGTCTGCTCGGGCTCGGGCTCGCCGGTGGTGGCGTCGCCGGTAGTCGTAGTGGTGGTCGTGGTCTCGTCGTCGGTGGTGCTGGTCGACGTGCTGGTCGACGTGCTGGTCGACGTGCTGGTCGAGGTCGCGCTCTCGTCGAGGTCGAGGTCCGAGTTGCAGGCGAGGGCGAGGGCGAAGCACAGGCAGACGCCTACCCGGGCTCCGCCGATCGGGGGACGCGTGCGAATCACCGGCCGACGATAGCAGAACCTCAGCGCCGGCCCGGGCGAATTGTCACCACCTCGCCGCTGGCGAACCCGGCGCCCTTGCCGTACATAGAGCACCCATGAGCGCCGATCCTGTCCACCAGCGGATCTCCGAGATGGTCGCAAGCGACCGCGTCGTTCTCTTCATGAAGGGCAGCCGCTTCCAGCCGCAGTGCGGCTTCTCGGCGACGGTCGTCGGCATCCTCGACGGCCTCCTCCCCGAGTACACGACGGTCAACGTCCTCGCCGACCCGGCGATCCGCGCCGGGATCAAGGAGTTCTCGTCGTGGCCGACGATCCCGCAGCTCTACGTCGGCGGCGAGTTCATCGGCGGCTGCGACATCGTCCGCGAGATGGAGGCGAGCGGCGAGCTCCGCGACGTCCTCGGGGTCGACGCGGGCGAGGTCGCGCCGCCGGAAATCACGGTCACTGACGCCGCCGTGAAGATGCTCCGCGAGGCCCTCGACGGCGAGGACGCGGCGATCAAGGTGACGATCTCGCCGCGCTACCACCACGACCTCGCAATTGAGGACGCGGCCCAGGGCGACGTCGTGGTCGAGCGCGGCGGCCTGCGCTTCGCCTTCGACCGCATGAGCGCGGCCCGGGCGGAGGGGATGAGCATCGACTTCATCGACGCCGGGCAGGGCTCCGGGTTCAAGATCGACAACCCGAACGCGCCGCCGTCGGTCAAGCAGATGGCGGTCGCCGAGCTCAAGGCCAAGCTCGACGCCGGCGACGAGCTCGTCCTCATCGACGTCCGCACGCCGCAGGAGCGCGAGGTCGCGGCGATCGCCGGGGCCCGGGCCTTCGACGACGCGCTCCAAGCTGAGCTCGAGACCCTCGACCGCAAGACGCCGCTCGTCTTCCACTGCCACCACGGCATGCGCAGCCAGCGGGCGGCCGAGTACTACCTCTCGCAGGGCTTCGTCGACGTCTCGAACGTCCGCGGGGGGATCGACGCCTGGTCCGCGGAGATCGACCCGTCGGTGCCGCGCTACTAGCCGCGGCCAGCGGCAGCGGTCCCGCGTGGTCGCGTGGTCGACTCGGGCGCGGACGGGCGCGGCGGGCCGCGGCGGGCGGTTCCGACGCGGCCTGTGTGACGACTCGCGCCGAGCGACGGTCGGGCCGCGCGTGGGCTCCGGCGCAGCTGACCGAGCGTCAGCCCTCGCGCGCGTCAGCACGTCCTGCGCTTGACCGGCGCGCGGGGGCTGGCTAGCGTGACGCGGCCATGCGTCGACCCGGCCTCAAGCCCATCTTCGTCGTCCGGCGGGTCGTCCGGCGGGCTCTCTCGCGGGGCATCCGCCCGGCCGCCGGTCTCGCCGGCCTCGCGCTCCTCGTCGGCCTCAGCGCCTGCGGGAGCCCCTGTGACCAGCTCCGGGACTTCGTCTGTGACGGCGGCGACGCGGAGTACTGCGCCAAGGTCGACGAGTTCCTCGCCGAGCAGCAGGTCGACGCCGACGGCAAGCCCCTCGCGGAGGCCGACCGCCAGGAGTCGTGCCGCTACATCATGGACAACGTCGAGATCCAGAACGCCTACCGCTTCAAGGCGAAGCAGCGCTACAAGGGCGAGCCCTACTTCCAGGTGCTCAAGAACATGAAGCCCGACGAGCGCAAGGCGTGGCGCGAGAAGAACGGGATCCCGGAGCCCGAAGAGGCGCCCGCCGAGGCGGGCGACGCCAAGGCGAAGGCCAAGTGAGCCCGCTGGCGCGTTGAGCCCGGCCGCGTCCGTGAGACGACGCGCGCTGCGAGCAGCGCTCGCGGTGCTCGGGCATACCGCGCGTCGCCTGCGTTCGCTTCAAGACACCCTTGCGCCGCGACGGGTAGGCAGCGAGGCATGCGCACGCTGAAGACGCTGCTCACCGCGATCAAGAGGGGCATGGACTTCGAGGACGCCCGCGACGCACTCCACGCGCTCGGGCCGGAGGCCGCGGCCGCGATCCTCAAAGAGGCCGGGCGCGCCGACGCGCGGGTCCTGCCGGTTCTCGTCATGGTGCTCGCCGACACCGTCTATCCCCCCGCGTTGCCGGCGATGCGTCAGTGGCTGGACCACGAGGACGAGGAGGGCGTCGTCGGACCGGCCATCTACGCGCTCAACCAGGCCACCGCGGCGAAGCTCGACGTCGACGCGATCTACGGGCATCGCCGGGCGCTCGCCGCCGCCGCCGAGCAGCTCGCCGCGCGCTGGGACGCCGGCGAGAACCACGCCCCGAGCGAAGAGGCCTGGCTCGCGGCGCAGCTCGCCAAGCGCCGCGCGGCGGTCGAGGAGGTCCCGCCGCCCGATCCGGACATCTCCGCGGCGGAGCGCGACTCGCTGCGCGAGCGCCTGATCCGCCTGAACACGACGACGCGGGAGTGGGCGCTCCCGCGGCGCCACGCCCTCGACCTCGCGGCGACCCGGCGCGCCCTGCCGATCTACGAGTCCGTCGTCCCGGGGGACCGCCGGCTCCGCGACGCGATCGCAGCGGTCGCGGCCTTCCTCGCGGGCGAGCTCGACGAGGACGCCCTCGAGGCCCATGAGGAGCCGGTCCGCGCCGCCCTCCGCGAGGCCGACAGGATCGCCGACTACAACAAGGTCTATCGCCGCTACCGGCGGCCCGCGTTCAAGGCCGCGGCCCACGCCGCGCAGGCGGTCCTCTACCTCGTTCGCCTCAGCAGCGGCAGCCGGCTCCAGCCGATGCACTACTCGCGCTACGCCCTCGCCTACAGCGGGGCGGGCTTCGAGGCGGTCGAGGCGGAGCTCGACTGGCAGCTCGCGGAGATGGACGCGTCGTAGGCCCGCGCCTCGCTCGGGCGGGGCGCTCCGCGGCGACCTGGCGAAAAGGACAGGGAGCGAGCACAGATCATCGCAAGGCCGGCCGAGAGCCGGCGGCGCCCGGTCGCTCGACAGAGCTACGGGACAGGCGTCACGCGTCGGCGCCCGGGCGCGGCCTCCGGGAGCTTGGCGCTGGCCATCGCCGCGAGGAGCTCCTCGACGGCGTCGGCCGACTGGAGGATCGGCCGGTGCTGCGGGCGGACGAAGCCGCGGTCGCCGGCGTGGTCGAGGAAGCGCAGGAGCTGGTCGTAGTAGCCGGCGACGTTGAGGAGCCCGACGGGCTTGGCGAGGTAGCCGAGCTGCGTCCAGGTGATCACCTCGAAGAGCTCGTCGAGGGTGCCGAAGCCGCCGGGGAGGGCGAGGAAGGCGTCGGCGAGCTGGGCCATGACCATCTTCCGCGCGTGCATCGAGTCGACGACGAAGAGCTCGGTGAGCTTGCCGTGGGCGAGCTCGCGCTCCTGGAGCTTCTCTGGGATGACGCCGTAGACCTCGCCGCCGGCGGCCAGGGCCGCGTCGGCGACCTGTCCCATCAGGCCGATCCGGCCGCCGCCGTAGACGACGCCGATCCCCTGCTCGGCGAGGTAGGTGCCGACGCGGCGGGCGGCCTCGGTGAAGAGCGGGTCATCCCCGGGGGCGGAGCCGCAGTAGACGCAGAGCCGGCGAAACGAGCGCACGGCGGGACGCTACCGGCGGGTCCAGGGGCGCGCAAGGGCCCCGTGCGCCCGCGATTTCGGGTTTGTCGACGTCTGGCCTGCGCTGCTATGATGCGCGATTATGCGCAGCGCCGGTCGTCCTCTCCACATCGCGTCTCTCCTCACCCTCACGCTCCTCTTCGGTCTCGGCTCCGCGGGCTGCGCAGGGGACGACGGGGGCGACGACGCCGGCGCCTCGCTCCGCGCCGAGGCGACGCTCGCCGAGCTCGGCGGCAGCGGGGTCGCGGGCACCGTCGACTTCAAGGCGGTCGACGGCGGCGTCGAGATCACGGCGACGATCAGCGGCCTCCCGCCGGGCATGAAGCACGGCTTCCACATCCACGAGGAGGGCGACTGCTCGGCAGCCGACGGGACCTCGGCGGGCGGGCACTTCAACCCCGAGGGGGTCGATCACGGCGCGCCGGGGGACGACCCCTCGCACGCCGGTGATCTCGGCAACCTCAACGCCGACGACGCCGGCGCGGCCAGCTACTCCTTCGTCAGCAGCAAGCTCTCGCTCGGCGACGGCGGCCCGGCGGACGTCGTCGGGCGGGCGGTGATCGTCCACGCCGGCGTCGACGACCTGATGACCCAGCCGACGGGCGACGCCGGCGGTCGGATCGCCTGCGCTGTGATCATCCTGCCGAACGACTGAGGCGCCGCCGGACGGCCGTGAGGCGACGCGCCTCGGGTTCGGACGGACCTATCGGCGGGCGGAGGTCGCGGACCCAGAGTATGGTGGCGGCCGTGATGTACGCGCCCCTGCGAAGCCCCCTCGTGCCTGCACTCCTCGCGGTCGTTCTCTGCGCATGCGGCGACGACGGGGGCGGGGAGGCGAGCGCGACCGCGACCGAGGGCGCGTCGACGACGGCGGCGACGACCGAGGCGACCGAGGGGACGAGCGACAGCGACAGCGACACCGGCACCGACAGCGACAGCGGCGGCGGGGCGATGGGCTGCGACGGCGCGAGCCTGCTGCCGCTCCCCGACGACGTCGCCGCGCCCGGGCCGTGGCCCGTCGGCGCCAAGACGGTGACGGTCGCCGAGCGGACGACGGAGATCTGGTACCCCGCGGTCCCCGGCAGCGAGGCCGGCGTCGAGGCGGCGCGCTACGACCTCCGCCTCCACCTCCCGGCCGCGGAGCAGGGCAAGATCCCCGACGAGGCCAACCCCTTCCAGGACTGCGACTGCTACCGCGACCTGCCGCTCGACGACGCCCACGGGCCCTATCCGGCGGTCCTCTTCATCCACGGCACGGCCGGCTTCCGCAGCCAGTCGCTGACCTTCATGACCCACTGGGCGTCGCGCGGCTTCGTCGTCGTCTCCTCGGATCACGACGGGATCACCCTCGCGGACGTTCTCGGGGGCAACCTCAACGCCGATCAGGCGGGCGACGCCGGCAAGGTGCTCGACGCCCTCCAGGCGCCGGCGGGGGAGCTCGCCTTCCTCGAGGGACACATCGACGCCGGGCGGATCGGCATGGCGGGGCACAGCGCCGGCGGCTCGGCGATCTCCGGCTTCGGCGGGCGCGCCCAGGTGCTGATGCCGATGGCCGCCGGCGGCGCGACGCCGGGCGGCGCCCTCAAGTCGACGCTGATCCTCGGGGCCATCGAGGACGCGATCGTCCCCTACAGCTCGCAGCAGGGCGGCTACGCCGGCGCCGCGCCGATGAAGCGCCTCGTCGGCCTCAGCGACGCCGGCCACCTCGCGTTCTCCGACCTCTGCGTTCTCGGGGCCGACCAGGGCGGGATCCTCCAGATCGCCCTCGACTACGGCGTCGAGGTCCCGGAGTTCCTGATCCCGCTCGCCCAGGACGGCTGCGGCGACGGCTTCCTCGACCCGGAGATCGGCTACACGATCACCAACGCGGCGACGGCCGCGGCGCTCCAGGAGACCCTCCACTGCGACGCCCGCGGGACCGCGGCGCTCGCCGGGCTCGTCGCTCAGTACCCGGAGATCGGGGAGTACCTCGAGGCCCTCGAGTAGGGCGCCGGATCCTAGCCGGTGCGGCGCGGCGCGGCCGGGAGGTGGGGACGGAGCGCCGCGGTCAGGCCGTCGAGGTCGATCGGCTTGTGCAGGAGGCCGCTGACGCCGGCGTCCCAGAGCGTCGCCTCGGCGCTCGTCGAGCCCGTGGTCAGGGCGATCACCGGCACGTCGGCGTTGCGTCCGCGCCCGCGCCGGAGCCGGCGGAGGAGCTCGACGCCGCCGAGGTCGGACATGGCGACGTCGACTAGGGCGACGTCGTAGGCCGCCTCGGCGAGGCGCTCGAGCGCCTCGCGGCCGCCGCTGGCGACGTCGATGTCGGTGAAGCCGAGGCGCTCGAGGAACGCCTCGATGACGATGCGGTTGACGTCGCTGTCGTCGGCGATCAGGAGGCGACCGGAGGTGTCGAGGGGCTCGACTAGAGCGGGCGTCGTCGCCGCGCGGGGGCGCGTCGCCGGCGTCGTCGCGCGGCGCATCGGCAGGGTGAGCCAGAACTCGGAGCCGACGCCGAACTCGCTGTCGACGCCGATCTCGCCGCCCATCAGGTGGACGAGGTGCTTGCTGATCGCGAGGCCGAGGCCGGTGCCGCCGTAGCGCCGGTCCGACGACGCCTCGACCTGATGGAACGAGCGGAAGAGGTGCGGGAGGTCCTCGGGCCGGACGCCGATGCCGCTGTCGCGGACCGCGAGGTGGACCGTGAGCTCAGCGTCGTCGCGCTCGATGATCTCGGCGACGACGACGACCTTGCCGCGCTCCGTGAACTTGATCGCGTTGCCGACGAGGTTGAGGAGGACCTGGCGCAGGCGCAGCGGATCGCCGAGGACGTCGGGGAGGACCTCGGGCGCGGCGGTCTCGAGGGCGAGGCCCTTGGCCTCGGCGCAGGCGCGCATCATCGTCACGACGTCGCTGACGATCGTCCGCAGCGACAGGGGGACGGTGTCGAGCCGCAGGCGCTTCGCCTCGATCTTCGCCAGGTCGAGGATGTCGTTGAGGAGCGAGAGGAGGGCGTCGCCGGAGCTGCGGATGAGCTCGACGTACTCGAGGTCCTCGGCGGCGCGCAGGCGCTGGCGCAGGAGGTCGGCGCTGCCGAGGATCCCGTTCATCGGCGTCCGCAGCTCGTGGCTCATGTTGGCGAGGAAGTCGCTCTTCGCTTGGTTGGCGGCGAGGAGCTCCTCGTGGGCCTCGAGGAGGCGCTCGTTCTGGCCGCGCAGGGTCGTGACCGCGGACGCGAGCGCGGTCTTGAGGCTGCCGAGCGCGTAGACGACGAGGAGCGGCAGGGCCGAGAGCGCGACGAGGGGGAGGAGCGTCTGGACGCCGAGCTGGCCCTGCGTCCACCACTCATGGAGCGCGCCGAAGCCGAGGAGCGCGGCGGTCACGGTGATCGTCACGCGCAGGCGGAAGAACACCGACGACAGCAGGAGGGCGATGACGAAGTAGGGCGTGCCCCAGATGAACGCGCCGTTCGTGAAGACCGCGCCGAGGCCGATCGCGAGGAAGAGCGCGACGAGGAGCCCGCCCTTGAGGCCGACGGCGAGGCGCCGGCGCAGCGCCACGGAGGCGCCGGTGAGGGCGACGAGGGCGACGTGCAGCCCCATCGCCGGGAGCCAGCCGACCTCGACGATCCGCAGGAGCGAGAGCCCGAGCAGCGGCACCGAGATCGCGAAGAGCCCGCGGAGCGTGCGGTCGGCGAGGCGGGCCTCGATCAAGGCGTCCGGCGGCTCGATCGTCCCCCCCGACATACTCCCGCTCATCGCCCGCAGCACCGTGTACAAGGTTACTCGGCGACGTTCAGGTTGCTAGACGTCTTCGTTGCAGAGCCTCGGCGGTTGAGGAGTGCCGTTACGACGGTATTGGACGTTGTTCACGCTACGTAAGGTCTCCGCGCGCGC
>JAGQIT010000277.1 GCA_020431135.1 Myxococcales bacterium
TGCACATGATCCGCAACTGCATCGATCACGGCATCGAGGCCGCCGAGGTCCGCACCGCCGCCGGCAAGCAGCCGACCGGGCGCGTCGATCTCCGCGCCTTCCAGAAGGGCAACCGCGTCGTCATCGAGGTCGAGGACGACGGTCGGGGGATGGACTGGCGGAAGATCCGCGACCTCGGCCTGCGCCGCGGCCTGATCGACGAGGACGACGCCGAGTCGATGAGCCCGAGCGACGCGATCAACCTCATCTTCGCCCCCGGCTTCAGCACCCGCGAGGAGGCGACCGCGGTCAGCGGCCGCGGCGTCGGCATGGACGTCGTCAAGACGAACATCGCCAAGCTCAGCGGGATGATCGACGTCCACACCGAGATCGGCAAGGGCACCCGCTTCGCCATCACCCTGCCGGTGACCCTGGCGATCATCCAGGCGCTGGTCATCGAGAGCGCCGGCCACACCTTCTGCATCCCGCTGAACTCGGTGCTCGAGTCGATCATGGCCGAGCGCCGCGAGGTCGGGACGATCGAGGGCCAGGAGGTGATCACGCTGCGCGGGCGGACGCTGCCGCTGCTCCGCCTCTCGCGCCTCTTCGGCCTCAAGGCGCCGCCCGGCTACCGCACCGATCCCAACCGGATCTACGTCGTCGTCGTCGGCCTCGCCCAGCACCGCGTCGGCCTCGTCGTCGACGAGCTCCTCGGCCAGCAGGACGTCGTCATCAAGCCGCTCGGGCGGGCGATCCGCAACGTCCCCGGGATCGCCGGCGCGACCGAGCTCGGGGCCAACCGCACCGTGCTCCTCCTCGACGTCGGCCGCCTCGTCGACGAGGGCGCGCGCGAGCTCAACACCGCGGTCTTCGGAGGTGAGCATGGCCGGTGAGACCGAGGACCTCTGGCAGGCGCTCCTGCGCAGCGGCGAGCACGTCGCGACCGACGAGGACTACGAGCACGGCTACAAGCAGCGCGAGGTCCGACGCGATCTCCGGCAGTACGTCGCCTTCCGCGTCGGCGACGAGGTCTACGGCCTGCCGATCGCCGAGATCGAGGAGATCACCAAGCAGTTCCCGACGACCTTCGTCCCGCGCACGGCCGAGTTCCTCCTCGGGATCGGCAACGTCCGCGGGCGGATCATCCCCGTCGTCGAGCTCGCGCGCCGCCTCGGGATCCGCGGCCGCGGCTACGACCGCGACGCCCGCGTGCTCATCGTCAACCTCGACGACGAGCCCTACGGCCTCCTCGTCCACCAGGTCCTCGAGGTCGTCCGGATCCCGCCGGAGCAGATGGAGGAGCGCCCGGGCGGCTTCGCCGGCAAGCGGGCCGAGTACATCCGCGCCCTCGGCCGCTACCAGGGCGAGCTCGTCATCATCCTCAACCTCGACGAGGTGCTCGACCCCGACGACTTCATCCGCAAGACCCCGACCCCCGAAGAGCGAGGTTCATGGTGAGCGAGGCGAGCGAGCGCGCCGTCGACGACGATCTCAAGCTCGCCGGCTTCTACGTCGGCGGCGGCCTCTACGGGATCGACATCATGCGGATCAAGGAGGTGATCCAGGCGGCGCCCTACCGGATCCGCGAGGTCCCGCAGGCGCCGGCGATCGTCGAGGGGGTGATCCAGCTGCGCGGCGTCGTCATCCCGGTCGTCGATCTCCGCCGGCGCTTCGGCGTCGCCGTCGACCCGGAGCTCGCGCGCCTCAACAAGCTGATCATCGTCAGCGTCAGCGGGCGGATCGCCGGGCTCAAGGTCGATCGCGTCCTCGGCGAGCTGCGGGTGTCGGCGAGCAGCCTGCGGCCGGCGCCGTCGATGCTCCGCGGCGGCCCCGAGTACGAGGAGGACATCTTCAGCGGCGTGACCCGGGTCGGCGACGAGATGGTCTTCGTCATCAACCTCGACGGCCTCCTCCGGGGCGCGCGGCGGTAGAGTAGGGGAGGAGACGAGAGCCGTGGACAAGCTGCGTATCCTAGTCGCTCACGACAAGCTGGCGATCGCCCGGGCGATCGAGCAGATCCTCGCGACCTACGGCTTCGCGGTCGAGCCGATGACCGACGGCGACGCGGTCGCCGAGGCGCTGCGCAGCCGCCACTTCGACGGCCTCGTCGTCGACGCGGCGATCCTCGGGACGCCGATCCACGAGCTGTGCGAGCTCGCCAAGGCCGGCGCCGATCCGGTCCCGGCGGTGATCATGATCGCGGCGATCTTCCGCCGCCGCAGCTACAAGCGCCGCGCCTCGAGCCTCTACGGCGCCGACGACGTCGTCGAGGTCCACAGGATCGCCACCGAGCTGCCTGCGAAGCTGTGGCGGCTCTTCTCCGGGAAAGACCTCGACGCCGCGGCCAAGGCCGAGGCTGAGATGGCGCTGTGGTCGCTGCACAACGAGCCGTCGCGCGGGCCCGAGCGCCTCGCCGGCCTCCTCGTCGCCGGCCTCGTGCTCAACCGCGCCGACGAGGTCGCCGACGCCGACGATCCGAGCGAGCTCTACGAGCTCTTCGGCGACGACCTGCGCGAGGTCTGTGAGCACATCGCCGGGGTGATGGGCGACCGCGAGCACGACGCCGCGGTCCAGGCGTCCTTCGCCGCGATCGCTGGCTAGGATCTCTCGCTCGAGCGCCGGACCCGAGCGCCGGCCAGCACCATCGGACCCGTTCGCGGGAGCAGGTCGGCGGGGCTGCGCGAGCACGCCCCGCGCCGCGCGATCGGACGCTCGGGGCGGCGGCCCGCCGGGATCGGCGTTACCCTATGCCCGGTGGACAAGCGGCCGGAGCAGCCCGAGGGCCCGCGCCCGCGGATCAGCGACGCCGAGCTCGGTGAGCTCCAGGCGATCGTCGAGCGCTGCTGCGGCGTCTTCCACGGCATCGACTCGGCCTACATGATCGAGCGCCGCCTCGGCCCGCGCGTCGAGGCGCTCGGGCTCGCCAGCTTCGGCGAGTACTGCCGCTACCTCCGCAGCGCCGACGACGGCCCGCACGAGCTCGCCGAGGTCATCGAGGAGCTGACCACCCACGAGACCTACTTCTTCCGCGAGCAGTTCCAGCTCGACGCCTTCTCGCACGAGCTCCTCCCCGAGGTCGCGCAGCGCCGGCGTCATCTCCAGAAGCTGACGATCTGGAGCGCCGGCTGCTCGACCGGCGAGGAGACCTACACGATCGCGATGCTGATCCTCGAGAGCGGCCTCTTCCGCGGCTGGGACGTCGAGGTCGTCGGCCTCGACATCAGCCGCAAGGTCCTCTCGGCGGCGCGCCACGGGGTCTACGGCGCGTCGAGCTTCCGCACGACGCCGCCGGAGCTGCGCGCCCGCTACTTCTCCGCCAGCGGCGAGGGCGGCCGCGCGAGCTTCCGGATCTCCGACGAGGTCCGGGCGCTGTGCAGCTTTCGCCGCCTCAACCTCGTCGACGCCCCCGCGCTCGCGGGCCTCGGCGCCGCCGATCTCGTCTTCTGTCGCAACGTCCTGATCTACATGGGCGCGGCGGCGCGGCGGCGGATCGTCGACGCTTTCTTCGCCGCCCTCGTCCCCGGGGGGTATCTCTTGCTCGGCCACTCGGAGAGCCTCCTCAACCACGCGACCGCCTTCGAGGTCGTCCGCCTCGATCGCGACGTCGTCTACCGCCACCCGCTGGCGCCCAAGCCCTACGTCCCCTGAGCCCCGCGCGATGACCTCGACCCGCAAAAGCCCGCCGGGCGCGCGACCCCTCCGGGTCCTCGTCGTCGACGACTCTGCCTACAATCGGCAGACGATCGCGGCGATCCTCGCCGAGGATCCGGGCGTCGAGGTGGTCGGTCGGGCGGTGAACGGCAAGGAGGCGCTGCAGATGGCCTTCGAGCTCCGGCCCGACGTCATCACCCTCGACCTCGAGATGCCGGAGATGGACGGCTACGCGTTCCTCCGCCTGCTGATGGCCAAGAGCCCGGTGCCGGTGCTGGTGATCTCCAGCCACGACGATCGCGAGTCGGTCTTCCGCGCCCTCGAGCTCGGGGCGATGGACTTCATCGCCAAGCCGGGGCGGCAGATCGGCCCCGAGCTCCGCAAGATCGCCGACGAGCTGCGGGCGAAGATCGCCGTCGTCGGCCGCCTGCAGGTGGTCGGTCTCCAGGCGCGGGCGCGGAGCGGCGCCGCGCCGACGACCGCCGTCGAGCGGGGGCCCGCGCCTGAGCCCGAGGCGATCGCCGCGCCCGAGGTGCGCGCGGAGGCGACCCCGGCCGCGCCCAAGCCGAGCGCCCGGCCGCTCGGCCTCCTCGGGATCGCGGCCTCGACCGGCGGCCCGCCGGCGATCCAACAGCTCCTGC
>JAGQIT010000278.1 GCA_020431135.1 Myxococcales bacterium
GAATTCATCGCCGATCCCAAGAAGGACATTCCGGGCACGAAAATGGCCTTCGCCGGCGAGAAGGAGCCCCAAAAGCGCGCCGACATCCTGGCCTATCTGCGCACGCTCTCCGACAACCCGGTGCCGTTCCCGGCGGTCGCGGCCGCCGCTCCGGCCGCGGACGACGGCGCCGCGGCCGAGCCCGCCGAAGCTGGGGCGGGGGAGGGGGCCACGACCCAAGCCCCGGCGAAGCCCAAGGCGCCCGCGCCCCCGAAGGGCGACGGCCAGCGCGAGACCGACGCCTACGCCGAGCGCCTCGACGGCCTCGACGCCGAGGTCAACGTCCTCAAGGATCGGATCTTCCGCTCGAAGGCCCGCCTCGCGGTGCTCCGCGAGACCGTCCTCGCCGCGGCGATGGCCGGCGCCCGCGTTCTCCTCGCCCACCGCAACCTGATGGGCACCGGCTTCCAGCTCACAAAGGTCACCTATTACCTCGACGGCGCGCCGATCTTCGACCGCCGCGACGAGAGCGGCGGCCTCGATCAGGAGGACGAGCTCGTCGTCTTCGACGGCAACCTCGCCCCCGGCCAGCACATCGTCGGCGTCGAGCTCCTCTACAAGGGCAAGGGCTTCGGGACCTTCTCCTACCTCCGCGGCTACGAATTCCGCTCGCACGCGACGTACGAGATCGACGTCGGCCAGCGCGGGGCGATGAAGGTCGTCAGCCTCGGCTACGAGCGCGGGAACATCACGACCGAGATGGGCGATCGCCCGGCGGTCGACTGGCAGATCGTCGGCCTCGACGCCGCCGGACGCCCGGTGAAGAAGGCCGGCGCGGCCAACCCTGCAGGCGCGAGCGCGGGCGCAGGCGCGAGCGCGGGCGCGGCTGCGAAGGCGCCAAAGAGGTAGCGCTAGCGATGCCGCGGCCCCTCACCGGCGTGTCAGCGCGGTTCCGCGGAGGTCGGTGCGGTCGGTGGCCGGCGCTCCTCGTCGGCCTCGCCTGCACGCTCGGGATCGCCTCGGCACCGGCGAGCGTCCGCGCGGCCCCGGCCGGCGACGTCGCGATCAAGGGCGAGGCGAAGTCCGGCAAGGGATCGAAGAAGACGAAGGCCAAGCGAGGCGGCGGCGATCGTGACGCCAAGCGCAAGGCCCGACGCGAGGCGCTCTTCGCCGAGCAGCCCGGCGACGCGCGGATCGAAGAGGCCGCCAAGAGCCCGATCGAGCGCCGCCTCGGCGACGCGACCGACGCGATCCGCGGCGCCTTCGAGGTCGCCCAGAAGGCCGGCAAGAAGAGCGCCGACGAGGCGGCGAAGCGGCTCGTCGAGGGCCAGATCCTCCTCAAGGAGGGGGACGCCGAGCGGGCCGCGCTGATCTTCCTCGAGCTCGCGGAGGCCTTCCCCGGGGCGCCGGCCGGGCACCAGGCGCGCTTCTTCCTCGGCGAGGCGCTCTACCGCCTCGACATGCGGACCTGGGCCGCCGAGTGCTTCCAGCAAAACCTCGGCGAGTCGACCGTCGACGCCGAGCGCTTCCACCAGCGCTCGCTCGGGCGCCTCCTCGATCTCGCGACCCCGCGGCGCAGCGCCGGCTTCGCCCGCCGCCCGGGGCTCAGCGCCCTCCCGGAGATCCGCGGCCGCCTCCGCGCGCTCGGCCTGCCGGTGACCCGCGAGGCCCCCGACGGGGTGCTCGGCGCCGACGCAGAGGAGGCGGTCGTCGCCCGCGTCGAGGGGATCGCCGCCGACGATCGCAGCGCCGAGCTCCACTACGCCTACGGCCGCTACCTCCACTTTCGCGGCGAGCACGGGCGGGCGCTCGCCGAGATCGACGCGATCGCCACGACCGACATCCCGCTGAGCAAGGGGGGGCCCGACGCCAAGTGGCGGGTGCGCGCGGCCTACCTCGGCGGCGTCGCGGCGCTCGCCGGCGGCGATCCGGACGAGGCCCTCGCGCGCTTCGCCCAGATCATCAAGGCGCAGCCGAGCAAGGGCCGCGACAAGCAGATCTACGAGCTCGCCTGGCTCGCGCGCGCGCGCATCCACCACGACCGCGGCGACTACGAGCGCGCCCTCAAGGGCTACCGGCGGATCGCCCGGGCCTCGCCCTACTACTTCACCGCGCTCTACGAGACCGCCTGGACGCTGCTCCGCGCCGATCGCTTCGCCCTCGCCGGTCAGACCCTCGATCGCCTCCTGTCTCTTGAGCCGGATGGTCCGCTGGCCCCGGAGATCCGCCAGCTCCGCGGCAAGCTGCGGATCCTCCAGGGCGACCTCGAGGGGGCCGAGGCCGCCTTCGAGGAGCTCCGCCTCGAGTTCGAGCGCAGCGGCAAGGCGCTCGCCGCCACCGCGGCGCCGCCCGACTACTACGCCGCGATCGCCGGCGCCGACATGGAGGGCTTCGCCCTCGCCGCGGTGCTCCCGGCGTCGACCAAGGCGCTCGCCAGGACGCTGCCGCGGGCCGTCCAGGCCGAGTCGATCGCCCAGACGATCGGCGTCCTCGAGCGCGAGCTCGCGGACCTCCGCAACCAGCTCACGCGCATGGAGGCGGCCGTCGCCGCCCCGGATCGCGTCCGCCTCTTCACCGATCTGGGGGCCCAGTCGGCGGCCCTCGATCGCGCCGAGAACGACCTGATGGAGGTCATGGAGGAGCTCTGCGTCCGCGCCGGCAAGGGCGTCGACGGGCGCGCCTACGGCGAGCTCGATCGCAAGCGGGCGGGGCTGCGGGCGAAGGTCGATCAGCCGATGTCAGCGGAGGAGCGCGGGCGCGGCCCGCAGCGGCGGATCTCCCGGCTCGACGACTTCCTGCGCAGCCTCGAGGCGGCGATCGTCGCCATCGAGGCCGAGGTCGTCGCCGCCGAGCACAGCCTCCTCCTCGCCTCGTCGCGCAACCAGGCGATCACCGACGACCAGGTCGCCGGCGTGATCGAGATGCGCCGCGCCCTCGCCGAGCTCCAGGAGGAGGCCGCGGGGATCCGCGAGACCCTCGGCGGGATCGAGGTCGAGGTCCGCTTCAACGATCCCTACCGGGCGCGCCGCGCCCAGGCGGCGTCGGCGTATCGCCGCCTCCTCGCGGCGATGTACGCGTCGCTCAGCCGCGCCGCTGACGACAGCGCCGAGAACCGGGCGCTGTGGAAGCGGACGCAGCAGCTCCTCGCCAAGGTCGACGAGGGCAGGGGGCTCCTCGACGCCGCCGCGGTCGCCCGCCTCGAGGCGGCGATGATCGTCGTCCGCGAGGAGCGGGCCAACCTCGACCAGCTCAAGGGCGAGCTCGTCGCCCTCAAGTCCGGCGCGGAGGGGACCGTCGGCGAGGTCGTCGCCGCGACCTACGTCGACGTCGCCGGCGAGATCGCCAACTGGGAGATGCGCTCCGAGGTCGGCAAGCTCGACGTCGCCTGGGCGCGCAAGGAGGCCGAGGCGAGGGAGGCCCGCCTCCTCGAGCGCAAGCGGGATCGCGACCAGCGGGAGATCGATCGCGCCCTCGAGATCGCCGAGGAGCTCAGCCGATGAGCCGTCGCTCGCGCGCGCGTGCGGGTCTGCGGCGGGCGTCGGTCGCCGCCTCGCTGCTCACCGTCGGTCTGCTCTGCGACAGCGCCGCCGCGCTGCCGCGCCTCGAGGCCCCGCCGATGGGTCGCCCCGGCGAGCCGGGCTCGGGGCTGCCGCGCGACGAGGCCGGCAAGGGCGATCGCGATCGCCTCAAGCCGCCGAAGCCGCTGCGCCCCGAGGGCCCCGAGGAGCTCGAGGCGCTCGGCGAGCTCGAGATGCTCTACGACCGCTACGAGCGCGCGACCAAGGTCGCCGGCGACACCGCGGCGCATGTCCTCACCCTCGAGGCGGAGGCCGCCCGCGCGGCGCTCGGCGGCCGCTACGAGGCCGAGATCGATCGCCACCTCAAGGCCGCGGCCCAGCTCCGCGAGCAGGCGATCGCCCGCTACCGCGCCTTCATCGACAAGCACCCCGACGATCCGCTGTGGACCGCCGAGCTGACCTTCCGCCTCGCCGAGCTCCACTACGAGGCGGAGAGCGAGCGCTACGCCAAGGCCGAGCGCGACTACGAGGAGCTGATCGCCGCCAAGGTCGCGGCCGCCAACGGCGAGGCGCCCGAGGGCCTGCCGCCGGCGCCGGTCGCCGACTACCGCGAGAGCATCACGCTCTACCGCGACGTCGCCACCCGCTTCCCGCGCTTCGCCCACATCGACGCCGCCCTCTACATGATGGGCCTCCTCCACTTCGAGGCCGACGAGCTCGACGAGAGCCGCCAGGCGCTCCTCGCCCTGACCTGCGCCGAGCGCTTCCCGATCCCCGCGGCGGACGGCTCCAACCTCGTCTCGGTCGCCGCCTTCAAGCCCGGCGACTACAGCGGCTGCGCGCCGATCCGCGCGCACTCGAAGCTGGTCGCCGAGTCGTGGCTGCGCGTCGGCGAGATCCACTACGACCTCGACGAGCTCGACCCGGCGCTCGAGGCCTACACGGAGGCGACCGGCGATCCCGACGACCCGCTCTATGACGAGGCGCTGATCCGCGTCGCCTGGACGCTCTACCTCCAGCGCCGCTTCGCCGACGCGGCGGGCAAGCTCGACGACTTCGTCCGCTACGCCGACGATCGCCGCGGCAAGGAGGAGGCCGAGGGGGCGACGGCGCTGCGCGACGACGCCGTCCGCTATATCGCCAAGTGCTACGTCGAGGACGACTGGGACGGCGACGGCGCCCCCGACCGGCCCTCGGGCTTCGCCCGCCTCGATCGCGACTACAGCGAGCGCGGTGAGGAGCGCCACGTCCCCGAGATCTACGCCGCCCTCGGCGACCTCGTCGCCGGCGACTCCGACTTCCAGCAGGCGATCCGGATCTACGAGACCGCGCTCCAGCGCTGGCCGCTGGCCGCCGCGGCGCCCAAGCTTCAGAAGAAGATCATGGACGCCTACGCCGGCCTGCGCGATCAGGACGGGGTCCTCGTCGCCCGCGAGGCCCTCGCCGCCAGCTACATCCGCGGCACGCAGTGGTTCTACGCCAACGAGTCGAAGCCGGACGTCATCGAGGAGGCGATGGCCCTCGTCGAGGAGGCCCTCGTGGCGACCGCGGTCGAGCGCCACGCCCGGGCCCAGAAGCTGCGCGCCGACGGCGATCCGGCGGCCGCCGACGAGTACCGCAAGGCCGCCGTCGCCTACGAGGCCTACCTCGGCCGCTACCCAGACGGGCCGAACTCCTACCAGTACCGCTACGACTACGCCGAGAGCCTCTTCTACAGCGGTCAGTTCCTGCCGGCCGCCGAGGCCTACGTCGCCGTCCGCGACTCGGGCACCGAGGCGCGCCTCCAGGCCGACGCCGCCGAGGGGGCGCTCTTCGCCTACGAGGCGGCGATCGAGGCGGAGAGCACGGCCGGGCGCCTGACGATCCCCGACATGCCGAAGAAGGACCAGGTCGGCGAGGGCCCCTACGAGGCCAAGGAGATCCCGGCGCTCCTCGTCGCCCAGCAGGAGGCCTACGATCGCTACGTCAGCCTGGGGCCCGACCCCGCGCTGACCCCGAGCATCAAGTACAAGGCGGCGGCGATCTCTCAGCGCTACTTCCACTTCAAGGAGGCCGAGCGCCGCTTCGTCCGGATCCTCGACGAGCACTGCGACGACAACGCGGCGATCAGCGCCGGCTTCGCGATCCTCGACGCCTACGTCCTGCGCGGCGATCTGGCGGGCACGCGCGAGTGGACGCAGCGCCTCCTCGACAAGGGCTGCGGCACGGGTGAGGAGAGCCAGAAGTTCGCCG
Source organism: Myxococcales bacterium (assembly GCA_020431135.1). Taxonomy (GTDB): domain Bacteria; phylum Myxococcota_A; class Polyangia; order Nannocystales; family Nannocystaceae; genus JADJRG01. The sequence continues at coordinate 5,730 of JAGQIT010000278.1, forward strand.
GCGATCTCAAGACCCTCGACAACGCCGTCCGCTTCGAGGAGGCCAACGTCCTCTTCGAGCAGGAGGAGTTCGAGGCCGCCGCCGACCGCTACATCGCCCTCGTCGACGAGGCGCCGAAGGATCCGAACGCCGACCGGGCGCTCAACAACGCCGCCGTCGCCTACGAGCGGATAGGCCGCTTCAAGAGCGCCAGCGAGGCCTACAAGCGGATCTACACCGACTATCCCGACTCCGAGCTCGCCGACGACGCGCTCCTGCGCTCAGGCCTCAACCACGTCCGCTTCTTCGAGTACGACGACGCGGTCAAGGCCTACCTGATGCTCGCCGAGGACGCCCGCTTCGCCGCCAGCGAGCACCGCGACCTGGCCCTCAAGAACGCCGCCGACCTCCTCGACTCGACGCAGCAGTACAAGAAGTCGAGCGAGCTCTACCTGCGCTACGCCGGCAAGGCCTCCGACCCCGCGGAGCAGGCGGAGGCCTCGTTCCGCGCCGCCCAGGTGCTGCGCAAGACCGACGACGATCGGGCGATCGAGGCGGCCTTCCTCGCCTTCGTCGGCAAGTACGGGAGCGACCCGTCGCAGGCCGAGCGCGTCGTCGAGGCCCACCTGCGGATCGGTCAGGCCCGGGCCGGCCGCGGCGACGGCAAGGGCGCCGAGAAGGCCTACCAGGAGAGCATCGCCCTGTTCAACGCGCGCGGCCTCAAGGTCGCCACGGAGGCCGCGGACTACCCCTCCGAGGCCCAGTTCCTCCTCTCCGAGTACACCCTCTCGGGGCTCCTCGACTTCAAGCTCACGGGCCGCGGCAAGGCGCTGACGAAGAACGCCAAGGAGCTCTTCGATCGCGTCGTCGAGGCATCGAAGTCCTACGACGCGGTGCTCCCGTATCGGCGCATCGAGTGGGTGCTCGCGGCGATGTACCGCCGCGCCTACGCCTTCGAGGTCACGGCGATCAAGATGCGAGAGGCCCCGGTGCCGCGCGAGCTCAAGCAGTACAGCGAGCCGTGGTTCGCCTACAAGGACGCGATCGAGACCGCCGCCCAGAAGTTCGAGGAGATGGCGATCCCGCTCTACGAGGAGACCGTCAAGCGCGGCCGCGAGTACGGCGTCGAGAGCGAGTGGACCAAGCGGGCGCGCGAGCGGATCAACATCTACAAGCCCGAGGAGTACCCGCTGCTCCACGAGCCGGCGGTCGAGCTCCAGCTGGAGGATCGCCGATGAGCCGGGCGACGATCGCACGCGGCCTCGTGGCGGCGCTCGCCGGCGCGACGCTGACGATCAGCGCCTGCGCGACGGCGCCGAAGGAGGGCAGCAAGAAGCCCGGCGCGAGCCTCGACGGCGACTTCGACGTCGATCCCAAGAAGGGCGACAAGGCGGCGGCGAAGACCGACGGCAAGCCGACGGCGCCGCAGGCCAAGCCCGGCGCCCGCGACCGCGATCCCGAGGAGGAGCGGCGCAAGATGGCGGCCTCGCGCACCCAGAGCGCCGCCGCCGAGAAGTCGCTGCGCGCCGGCGATCTCAGCAAGGCCGTCGTCCAGGCCCGCGAGGCGCTGATGACCCACGAGCAGAACGCCGAGGCGATGCTGGTGATGGCGGAGGTCTTCTACCGCCAGGGCAACCACGAGCTCGTCCTGGCCGTGACCGCCTCGGTGCTCCAGATCGATCCCAAGGTCCTGCGCCCGGCCGACGCCTCGCGGGCCCACAACCTCAAGGGCTTCGCCCACCTCGCCGCCAAGCGCGACGAGGCGGCGTTCCAGTCGTTTCGCAAGGCCGCCGAGGCCGACGACAAGAACGCCGCCGCGTGGAACAACCTCGGCGCCCAGTACCTGCAGATCGGCGACAGTAAGACGGCGATCGACTGCTTCGCCTACGCGACCACCCTCGATCCGCAGTTCTTCAAGGCCCACCTAAACCTCGGCTCCGCCTACCGCGAGGCCCGCGACTGGGCGAAGGCCGAGGCCGCCTACCGCCAGGCGCTCAAGCTCAAGGGCTCCTACCCGGAGGCCTACTTCAACCTCGGCGTCCTCTACCTCGACGCCGATCCCTACCCGGGGCTCGACGACGTCGCCCGCCTGCAGAAGGCGATCGACAACTTCAGCCGCTACCGCGAGCTCGCGGTGGCGTCGGGGACGGGGCAGGGGGAGCGCCTCGGCGACGACATCGCCAGCGCGGGCAAGGGCAAGAAGGGCAAGGGCGCGAAGAAGGGCGGCGTCGCCGAGGGGCCGAAGGCGGTGAGCATCGCCCAGGCAGATCTCTACGTGGAGATCGCGAAGAAGGGCATCGAGCGCGAGCAGAAGCGCAAGGAGAAGGGCGAGAAACGCAAGCAGCGCGAGGCCGAGGCCGACGCTGCGGCGAAGGAGGAGGCCGCGAAGGCCCCCGCAGAGCCCGCCAAGCCAGCCGCAGAGGCGCCCGCGGCCAAGGAGACGCCGCCCGAGGAGAAGCCGCAGCAGCCAGGAGCGCAGAAGCCGGGGGCGCAGAAGCCGGGGGCGCAGAAGCCAGGGGCGCAGAAGCCAGGGGCGCAGAAGCCAGGGGCGCAGCAGCCAGGAGCGCAGAAGCCCGGGGCGCAGAAGCCAGGGGCGCAGCAGCCCGGAGCGCAGAAGCCAGGGGCGCAGAAGCCAGGTGCGCAGCAGCCAGGGGCGCAGAAACCAGGGGCACAGAAGCCAGGGGCTCCGCCGGTGCAGACGGTGAAGCCAGGGGTCCAAAAGCCCGGCCAAAAATGAGCGATCTCGGGCGCTGAAATTTTTTTCGGAAATATTTCCGAAAGCGGAAAACCGAGAGACCGACCGACGTGGGCGCTCGTTGAAGCCTTACGTCGATGAATTTGGCACTTTCCAACCCGGCCGCGCGATCGCGCAGCGGCGTCGGCCTCGGGGCCAGCGAAATTCGGGCGAATCGGCGATGGAACCTTTGGCTCGCTCCGCTGTATAACGCTTCGGTGCTTCGACCCCGACTCGGCCTGCGAACCTCGGCCGCCGCTCCCGTGAGCTGGCGCCGTCTCGCCGCCCTGTCGGTGGCCGCCGCGGTCGCCCTGGCCCTCGCGCCGGAGGCCCGCGCTGACGATGCGCCGCCTGCCGACAGCAAGGCCTCGACCCCTGAGCGCGCGAAGAGCAGCGCCGGCGGCAAGAGCGGCAAGAAGGTGATCTCGCTCGACGACGACTTCCTCGTCGAAGGCCAGCTCGACAAGCCCAGCGCGTTCTACATCCTGAAGCGCTCTGAGGCCGACTACGACTGGGCTCGGCTCGGCGTAGAGCTCGCTCCGCTGGTGCTTGAATCCGTCCAAGATCCCTTGTTTTAATCCGTCATGTCACCCACGGCGGGCGTTTTCCGCGCGCGAAGACCTCGCCACCAACCCCAACCAACCCTTCACCACGACACTCACTGAGAACCGGGCGACGCTCAGGCCCGGCAAACAACGTCAGCTACTCGGGTGCGTCCCGACGCTGAGGAGGACCAACGGCCATGGATAATTTCGCGGGATTCTATCAAGAAGGTGGCAACTTCATGCACCCGATCGCCCTCTGTGCGGTGCTCGGGGCCGGCATTATGGTCGAGCGCTTCATCTTCCTGTTCTTCCGCTTCAACATCAACGGCGCCCAGTTCTTCAACCAGATCCAGAAGCTGGTGATGGCGAACAACATCGACCGGGCGATCAAGCTGTGCAACGCGGCGGACAAGGCGGCGCTGGCTCGCGTCATCAAGGCCGGGCTCACCCGCGCCAACAAGACTGAGGCGGACATCTCGGCGGCGATCGAGGAGTCGATGCTCGAGGTCACCCCGCAGATCAACAAGCGGGTCATGATGATCGCGGCCGTCGCGAACGTCGCCACCCTCCTCGGCCTCCTCGGCACCATCTTCGGCATGATCGAGGCGTTCAACGCCGTCGCGACCGTCGCCGCGGATCAGCGCTCGCAGGCGCTGGCGAAGGGCATCTCGATCGCGATTAACACCACCGGCTTCGGTCTGATGGTCGCGATCCCGCTGCTCGCCTCGCAGATCTTCATCGCCAACCTGGCCAAGAAGATCAACGACGAGGTCGACCTCTACGCCGTCAAGCTCGAGAACCTCCTTGCCGCAAGGGTTCGTCAGGGCTAAGGGCGCCAAGGTCCGGACCTGAGGTTTCGGACCGGGCCTTTGGGACAGCTCTAACCCGTATCAACGAACCTAGGAAAGGAGGGAGCGATGGCGAAAAGACCAAGAAAGAAGATGGCGGAGAAGGTCGTCGAGGCCAACCTTCTCCCAGTTATGAACATCATGTTCCTCCTCATCCCTGCGCTCCTCATGGCGATGGAGTTCGCTTCGATGGCGGCGATCAACGTCTCGCCGCCGAAGTTCAGCTCGGCGCCGTCTGAGCCGCAGGAGGAGAAGAAGGAGCAGGAGAAGCCGCTCGACCTCAAGATCTTCGTCATGGAAGAAGGTTTCCGGGTCGAGGCGAGCGGGCAGCAGGAGGGCGCTGACGCCGGCAAATCCGCCGACTCCAGCCGTCCGACGATCCCGCTGGCCAAGTCGGGCGCGCCGGTCGAGGACTTCGAGCGCTACGACTACAAGGCGCTCGAGGCCAAGGCGAAGGAGTACAAGGCTCTCTTCCCCAACGACGTCACGGTCAAGATCAGCGCGGAGGCCAACGTGCCGATGCAGGTGCTGATCTGGACGATGGACGCCGCGGCCGGCACAGACTGCAAGATCGGCAAGTTCCTGAAGGGCACCGAGGACATCCCGGACAACTGCTACTTCTGGCAGCCGATCGTTGAAGGAGGTGTCGGATGACCCCCGAGCAACAGGCGCAGCACGACGCCCAGATGCAGGCCTTCCTCGCCAAGAAGAAGTACAAGGCTGCACTCAGGCGTCAGACGGAGGAGGAGGAGGCCAACCTCGGGATGACCTCCCTGATGGACATCGTGTCCATTCTGGTCATCTATCTCCTCAAGTCGTACGCATCGGACCCCGTTGTCATCAACCCGACGGCGGGTCAGAAGATCCCCTTCTCTTCGGCCGACGCGTCGATTCAGGACGGGATGCCGGTGTTCGTCACGGTCCGCGGCATCACCTTCCAGGACAAGAAGGTGGTGACGATGACGGCCGACGGCGAGGTCGATCCGGCGATGGTCCAAAACCACCTCATCGGACCGCTCTTTGACTCATTCTCGGAGGAGGCTGACAAGGCCAAGCAGCTCGCCGAGAACCGGGGCACGGAGTGGGAGGGCCGGCTCATCCTGGTCGGCGACCAGCTGCTGAAGTTCAGCACCCTGGTCGACGTGCTCTACACGGCGGGTCGCGCCGAGTTCAAAGAGTACACCTTCTGCGTGATCAAGAAGAGCTAGGAGTGCCCTAAGGTGAGGGGGGCCGGGAGGACGACATGTCCTTCCGGTCTTTCTCTTTGTGAGCCATGCGATCTGAGCGATGATTGCTACGGGCGGCGGCGCGGGCGGACGCGCTCGCGCCGTTCGCCGCGCGATCGATCCATCGATGTCCACGCCGCGGAAGAGCAGACGCCGGGCCCTCCGGGCCGCGCTCATCGTCGACGACAAGGTCTACGACGAGGTCCACCACCACGCGCCTGAGCGCGTCACGGTCGGCACGGACATCGCGAGCCGCCTCCTCGTCTTCGGCGATCATCGATTGCCGAAGAGACATGTCCTCTTCGACGTCGCCGAGGACGGCGCCTACATCCTCGACCTGCCGCCGGGGGTCCGCGGGCAGATCAAGATCCGCGGGCGCGCCAAGGCGATCCGGGCGCTGTGGAAGAAGCACCAGAGCTCGGGGAGCAAGGCGAGGAGCCTCCGCCTCCGCCTCGATCGCAGCGCCCGCGGCAAGCTCACCCTCGGCGAGTCGACGCTCCTCTTCTTCTTCGACAAGCCCGCCCCCTACACGCCGCCGCCGCCCTTCCCCGACGATCTCCGGCCGGCGCTGCGGGGGATGCTCTCGCGCCTCGAGCTCGCGTCGCTGCTGTCGGCGCTGATCATCCTCGGGCCCTACTTCACCTACATCGCCAACAAGGAGGTCCCCGTCGACGTCGTCCCCGAGATCGACGAGCGCTTCCTCAACGTGATGGAGATCCCCAAGCCGCGCGACGAGCCGCCGCCGGAGGAGGAAGAGGAGGAGGAGGAGGACCCGCTCCTCGCCCAGGAGGACGACGAGAAGCAGAAGGACGACGAGGAGAAGGTCGAGCAGGTCATCGAGACCAAGAAGGAGTACTCGGCCAAGGCGATGGAGAAGGCGCGCGGCGTCGGCGTGCTCCGGGCCCTCGGGACCTACGGCGGCGACGGGCCGGGGACGGTCTTCGACGTCATCCAGTCGACTGAGAACAACACCGCGGAGCTCTTCGCGGCGGGCATGACCCGGACGATCAACGCCGACAGCGGCGACGTCTCCGGCTTCGTCCCCGGCGGCGAGGGGATCTCGGCCGCCGGCGCGGTCGTCGGCACCAAGGGCTTCGAGGTCACTGACGACGGTCCTGAACTCAAGGACATGGAGAAGCAGGAGCGCAAGATCAAGAGCAAGGTCAAGGCGGGCGACGCCGACGTGCTCGGGGACATGGACAAGCGCGCCGTCCAAGCGACCATCCGCCGGCGGATGGGCGCCCTGCAGAACTGCTACAACCGGGCGCTGCGCACCAACCCCGGGCTCAGCGGCAAGATGACCTACACGATCACGATCTCGGTCATGGGGACTGTGACCAGCGTCAACATCGACGCCGACACCGTGCGCGATCCGAGCGTCGCCTCGTGCACGACGATGAAGATCAAGAACTGGCGCTTCCCGGCCGAGGGCGCGGAGGACTCCTCCGAGGTGACCTTCACCGTGGTATTCTCGGGGGAGTCATGAGGCTGCTGACGATCTCCGCCGCGCTCGCTTTCGCCCTGGTCATCGGCGCGCGCACCGGGCACGGGCAACCGGCCGAGGCCGGCGACGCCGCTGCCGATGCCGGCAAGGCCGCGTCGGGTGAGACTGAGGCGAAGAGGCCCCCTCCGCCGCCGCCCGCGGCGAAGAAGAGGGACGCGGCGAGCACCGGCAAGGGGCCCGCGAAGACCCGCGTCGGTGAGCTCCGCCGTAACATGGAGCAGGACCTCGCCGAGATCGGCAAGATCGCCCAGAAGGCGCAGCGCGACGCCGACATGGTCAAGATCGCGTGCGTCACCGACAAGCAGGATCGGGCGGAGGGCGTGATGGACGTCGCTACGCCAGAGATCGCGCTCCTGCAGGGCGGCAAGGTCGATCCCACGAGCGCCTCGTTCGCCAACGCCAAGGTCGAGGAGGCGGCGCTCCGCCTCGGCAAGCTCCTCGACGAGGCCCGCGCCTGCACCGGTTCGCCAGCGGCGGACGGCAACAGCGTGAGCGACAACCTCGTCGACGAGGGGCGGGGCTTCCCGGCGGTGGATCCGACGGCGAGCCCCGGATACGGCCCGGGGACGGTCCCGCCGGTGGATCCGGGGCGCCGCGCCGTCTCGAGTCCGGTGCAGTAGCGGCGCGCGCTGCGGGCGTGCGAGCGGCGCGTGGCTCCATGCCGTGGAGGGCGCGCCATTTCTGCAGAGCTTGGCGCGATCGCTCGGCCGCCGCGTGACCGGCCGTGAAAGCCCAAAATGATCTGGTTGGTGCCACTTTTCGCTAGGCTGTAGGACCTCTACGCCTAGCCGCCGCGACCTTGCGCCTGACCCTGAAGACCCGTGCCCCGCCACGGCGCCGCCCGCTTGGGCTGATGGCGTCGCGGCGGGTGATCTTCTGCGCCGCCCTGGGGCTCTCCCTCGGGTCGGCAGGCGCCGCGCGTGCGGACATCCCCCAGACGGTCGACGGCGCGGGGATCAAGGTTGGACAGCGTTCGACCCTGCATCCCGGCTTCGCGCTGATCTTCGGCGCCGACTCCAACGTCTTCTGGACGAACCCGGCGGATCGCGGCGGCGTCCGACCGGCGGCCTACACGATGCCGACGGCGTGGATCGGCGTCGGCAACCGCAAGGTCCGCGACGAGGTGCTCCAGAGCCCGGCGGAGACGTCGAACCGCAAGGTCGACTACAACCTCCGCGTCGCCGCGGGGTATCGGGCCTACCTCGCGCGCGACGAGATCATCCGCAAGCAGAGCCGGTTCAACTTCACGCTCGACGGCCACTTCATCTTCGCGCCGGGGCGCCGCTTCAGCGTCGCGTTCGACGAGAGCTTCGCCCGCCTCGCCGAGCCGCGGAACTATGCGGCCGGGCCTGAGTTCAACCACAACCGCCTCGATCACCGCGGCGCCCTGACCTTCACGCTGCGCCCCGGCGGCGGCAACCTCAGCCTCTCGCTCGGCTACCTCAGCGAGCTCCTCTACTACGAGGCGCCGGACATCTTCAACGCCGACCGCGTCGTCAACGGCGTCGCCACCGAGGTCAAGTGGCGCTTCCGGCCGAAGTCGGCGATCGTCGCGCGCTACGACTTCCGCTACACCTACTACTTCTGTTGCACCGAGATCGGCACCGGGCGCAACGAGGACTCCCTCGCCCACCGCGTGCTCGCCGGCTACCGCGGCAGCGTGAGCCGCAGGCTGATCCTCGAGGCGCTCTTCGGCTACGGCCAGGCCGACTACCTCTACGACACGCAGACCCCGGCGAACTTCAAGGGGTTCATCGGCACGACGACCGTCAGCTACTACCCGACGCTGCGGACCAACATCTTCGCCCGCTTCGAGCGCAGCTACAACGACTCGCTCTTCGGCAACTACTTCACGGACGTCGGCGGACGCCTGGGCGGGGCGCACACCTTCCCCTGGCGGATGTTCGCCGCCCTGCAGATGGCGGTGATCGGCCGGCGCTACGAGGGCCTGCCCGTCCCCGGCGAGGACATCGACACGGTCGACGGCTACGAGAACGTCTACGGCGACTTCGCCGGGTCGGTCGCCCGCAAGGACACGGTCTTCGCCCTCGAGGCGCGGCTCGAGCAGCCGCTCGGCAAGCTCTGGGTCGTCGCCCTGCGCTACGACCTCTCGGTCGTCAACTCGAAGTTCAGGGTCAACTTCACCAACGGGATCGAGGACTACGCCGGCTTCGTCAAGCATGTGGTGATGGCGATCGGCGCGGTCCGATTCTAGTCGCGTGGACGCGCGCCGGAAATTCGCGGCATGGTCGAGGCGAACGATCGGTCGAGTCGGTAGGATGGGCCCGATGAGCAGGCGCGCGGAGCTGCGACGAGGGGGGGCGAGCTGCGGTCGCCGCGGGCTCCTGCGCCTCGGCCTCGGCGGCGCGGCGGCGCTGGTCGCTGGAGTCGTCGGCGGCTGCCGTCAGGAGCCCCCCGAACTCCCGGCGCCGCCAGTGGTCGAGCGCGAGATCCTCGGCCGCGGCGACGAGCTCGACGTCCGGGTCTTCGACGAGGAGCGCTTCGACGGGGTCTACGAGGTCCAGATGGACGGGACGATCGACTTCCCCTACGTCGGCAGCGTCGTCGTCGAGGGCAAGACCGCGGCCGAGGCGGCGGCGCTGATCGAGGAGAAGCTCGCCGACGGCTACCTCCACGATCCGCAGGTGACGGTGACGATCAAGGTCCGCGAGAACCGCGAGGTCTCGGTGCTCGGGCAGGTCAAGGAGCCGGGCTCGCTGCCCTACCAGGAGCGCCTGACGCTGGTTCAGGCGGTCTCGCTCGCCGGCGGGCTCACGGAATTCGCGGCGCCGAAGCGCGTGCGGATCACCCGGCGGACAGGGCAGGGCGACGCGACCGAGACCTTCGAGGTCTCCCTGTCGGCGATCATCGACGGCAAGGCCGACGACCTCAGCCTGCGGCCGGGGGACATCGTCTTCGTCCCCGAGACGCGGATCTAGCGAGCGGCGGGCTTGCGGGCGACGAGGAAGGCGATGTCCCCCTTGGCGCCGACGTCGGGCGCCTGGAGGTCGACGAAGCCAGCCGCGGCGATCTCGTCGCGCAGCCGGGCCTGGCGGAGGACGCAGACCCGCGGCGCCTTCCCGAGCCAGCGCATCAGCGGGAGGATGAGGCGGTAGGGGACGAGCGAGCCGCCGAGGCAGACCGTCGACGAGATGAAGGCGCCGCCCGGCTTGAGGAGGCGGTAGATCGTCCGCAGGGTCGCGCCGCGGTCGTCGACGAGGTGGAGGAGGCTGTAGGCGCAGACGACGTCGAGGCTCTCGGGGGCGAAGTCCGCGTCCTCGAGCGTCCCGCAGCGGAAGGTCACGTTGGCGACGCCGGCGGCCGCGGCCTTGCCCTCGGCGATGCGGATCATCTCCTTAGAGACGTCGAGCCCGTAGATCTGGCCGGCGTCGGCGGCGAGACGGAGGGCGAGGGAGCCGGTGCCGCAGCCGACGTCGAGAACCGCGGAGGTCTGCGTCAGCGCGGCCTTGGTGACCGCGATCTTCCGCTCGAAGGCCGCGGGATCCTCGACGGGCTTGGCGGCGTACTCGTCGGCGATGCGATCCCAGAAGCTGACGTCGACGCTCATGCACGAGAGCGTAGGGAGGAAGGGGCGGGCGGTCGACGCTAGAATTCTGCGGACCCGGCCTGTTCTCCGGCTGCATCGGCGGATTCCGGGCACCAGCAGCGGGCTTCGCGGCCGCGAGCGCGGCGACCTGTAGTACACCTCCAAGCTGGGAGGTCAGATGAGCGAAGGAGTAGCGAGCCAGAGCCAGGGAGCACGCCACGCGCGGGTCGAGCGGGTGACCAAGGAGACGGCGATCGTCGTCGACCTCCGCCTCGCCGACGGGCGCCCGCCGGCGGCGGCGACGATCGCCACGCCCGTGCCCTTCCTCTCGCACATGCTCGACGCGCTGGCGCGCCACGGCGCCCTCGGCCTCGAGGTCGAGGCCCGCGGCGACGTCGAGATCGACGATCACCACACGGTCGAGGACGTCGGCCTCGTTCTCGGCGCGGCGATCGATCAGGCGCTCGGCGACCGCCGCGGGATCGCCCGCTACGGCCACTTCTCGCTGGCGATGGACGAGACGCTCGTCGACTGCGCCCTCGACCTCGGCGGCCGCCCCTACCTCGTCTTTGAGCTCCCGGCGATCGCCGGCAGGCGGGTCGGGACCTTCGACTGCGACCTCGTCCGCGAGTTCTTCCAGGCGTTGGTGGTCCAGGCGCGGATGAACCTCCACCTCCACCTGCGGGCGGGGGGGAACGCGCACCATGTGATCGAGGCGGCGTTCAAGGGCTTCGCGCGGGCCTTGCGCATGGCGACGGCCGTCGATCCGGCGATGGGCGGGGCCGTGCCGTCGACGAAGGGCGACCTCTAGCGGCTCGCGCCGCGCCCTGGGCTGCGGCTCGCTGCCCGACGATCGCGGCTCAGAGCTCGCTGCCGTGGTGGGTGCGCCGCGCGTCCTCGCGTGCCGTTGCCGGTGCGGCCGCGTGATCTCGGGCGGATCACGGGCTCGTCGGCAAGTCGCGGCGGTCGCCCGAGTGCTGCTACATTCGCCGCGCCATGGCAGCCAAGGCCCCGGAGAAACGCCCCCACCTCGACCCTCGCCCCGCCCTCGAGCTCCGCGAGCGCCTCGCCGACGCGAACGCCGGACCGGGGTCGATCGCCGGCGGCGACGAGGCGGTCCAGAAGGCCCAGGCCAAGGCTGAGGCCGCGCGCGAGCGCCTCGCGGAGGCCGGCCGCCAGGGCGCGCGCGAGCGCATCGAGCTCCTCCTCGACGCGGGGAGCTTCGTCGAGCTCGACCGCTTCGTCACCTCGTCGTGCCCCGACTTCGACATGCCGAAGAAGCGGGTCTACGGCGACGGCGTGGTCACCGGGCACGGCACCGTCGAGGGCCGCCCGGTCTTCGTCTTCGCCCAGGAGCCGGCGGTCTTCGGCGGCTCGCTCGGGATGGCCCACGCCAAGAAGATCTGCAAGGTGATGGACATGGCCATGACCGTCGGCGCGCCGGTGGTCGGGCTCAACGACTCGGGCGGCGCGCGGATCCAGGAGGGCGTCGCCAGCCTCGCGGGCTACGCCGAGATCTTCAAGCGCAACGTCCTCGCCTCCGGCGTGGTCCCGCAGCTGTCGCTGATCCTCGGGCCCTGCGCCGGCGGGGCGGTCTACTCGCCCGCCCTCACCGATCTCACGCTGATGGTCGAGAAGACCTCCTACATGTTCATCACCGGGCCCGACGTCATCAAGGCGGTGACCCACGAGGAGGTGACCAAGGAGGCGCTCGGCGGGGCCCAGACCCACAACGAAAAAAGCGGCGTCGCCCACTTCGCCTGCGCGAGCGAGGCCGCGGCGATGGCGACGACCCGCGAGCTCCTGTCGTTCCTGCCGTCGAACAACATGGAGGATCCGCCGCCGCGGCCGACCAAGGACGACGTCCGCCGGACCTGCCCGGAGCTCAAGGACGTCGTCCCCCTCGACCCGTCGAAGCCCTACGACATCCGCACGGTCATCAAGTCGATCGCCGACGACGGCCACTTCCTCGAGGTCCAGGAGGGCTACGCCCGCAACATGGTCATCGGCTTCGTCCGCGTCGGCGGCCAGAGCGTCGGCGTCGTCGCCAACCAGCCGCTCGTGCTCGCCGGCTGCCTCGACATCAACGCGTCGATCAAGGCGGCCCGCTTCGTCCGCATGTGCGACGCCTTCAACGTCCCGCTGCTCACCCTCGTCGACGTCCCCGGCTTCCTCCCGGGCACCGATCAGGAGTACGGCGGGATCATCCTCCACGGCGCCAAGCTCCTCTACGCCTTCGTCGAGGCGACTGTCCCGAAGGTCACGTTGGTCACGCGCAAGGCCTACGGCGGCGCCTACGACGTCATGGCCTCGAAGCACATCCGCGCCGACATCAACCTCTCGTACCCGACGGCCGAGATCGCGGTGATGGGCGCCGAGGGGGCGGTCAACATCATCTACCGCCGCGAGCTGATGGCCGCCGAGGATCCGGCGGCGCGCCGGGCGGAGCTGACCCACGACTACCGCGAGCTCTTCGCCAGCCCCTACAAGGCCGCGGAGCTCGGCTTCATCGACCAGGTCATCCGCCCCGAAGAGACCCGTTCGCACATCGCCGGCGCCTTCGCCCTCCTGCGCAACAAGCGGCAGGAGAACCCGGCGAAGAAACATGGCAATATTCCCCTCTGATCATGCGACCCCGCCGGCGAAATCGAGCGTTCGTCCGTAGGACGCTCCCCGCGCTCGCGCTGGCCCTCGTCGGGCTGGCGACGTCGGCGTGCGCGCAGCGCGGGCCGAGCACGCGCTCGCTCCACTACGTCGACGACGAGCTGGTCTACTCGCGGCCGGCGCACTACCGCTCCTACGCCGCCTACCTGCGGGCGCGCCTCGCCCTCGAGGGGCAGCCGGCGGACCTCGAGGTCGCGGCCGAGCAGATCGGCAAGGCGCTCGAGATCGAGCCGAAGGAGCCGCACCTGTGGACGACGCTGGCCGAGGTCGAGCTCCGCCGCGGCGATCGTCAGGCGGCGCGCGAGGCCTCGGAGATGGCCCTGCAGATCCGCCCGAACTACGCGCCGGCCCAGCAGATGCTCGCCAAGCTCGAGGCGGGCGACGACGGCTCGACGCCGGCGATGTCGAGCCGGCAGCCCTGAGCTGCGCGCGAATGGCGAGGGGGCCGCGGCGAGCGGGTGAGACGTCGCCGCGGTCGTCGAAGGTCAGGCGCTAGCGAGGAGCCTCGGCCTCGATCGCCGCGAGGCGGCGCTCGAGCTCGGCGAGCTGCTGGCGGAGCGCGGCGTTCTCCTCTTCGGCGTCGACGAGGCGCTGGTGTAGGCCCTGGATCGCCGCGAGAGAGACGCCGGTGGCGTCGAGCGGGAAGATCATCCGATCGCTGCCGCCGATCGCGAAGGCGGCCTTGAAGTCCTGGGCCATCGGCCCGAGGTGGCGGATCGCGGGGGGGTCCTTCTTGTAGCGCCACGTGGTGATCGGCAGGGCGACCACCTGCGCGAGGACGTGCGCCGGATCGATCGCGCGGAGGTCGGCCTTGAGGTTGCGATCGCTGCGCGGGCACATGTCCGAGCAGTACTCCTTGCCCATCGGCACCGGGACGCCCTCGCAGCACTCGAGGGTCGCGCAGCAGCTCTGGCCCTCGGCGCAGCTCTCCCCCTCGTTCGCGCAGAGATCGCCCGTCGTCGAGGCGGTCGTCGAGCTCGAGGTCGTCGGCTCGGACGTCGAGGTCGTCGGGTCAGAGGTCGATGTCGGGTCGGAGGTCGACGAGGTCGTCGGATCGGTCGTCGACGACGACGACGACGACGACGACGAGCTGGAGTCGGAGCTGGAGCTCGAAGAGCTGGAGCTGGAGCTGGAGCTAGAGCTGGAGCTAGAGCTGGAGCTGCTCGACTGTGTGGTGTGTGTCGCAGATCCCGTGGTCTTCCCGTCATCGCCCGAGCAGGCGAAGAGCACGAGGGACAGGGCGGCATGGACGAGAATCAGGGGTATACGCACGGCTCTCCTCCGAGAAGGTTCACCGCACGCTACCCGGGCTCTTGTCGGTAGAGCGCGCAAAAACAGCCACCTCGGCGGAGGGGCGGGCCTCGGGCGCGTCTAGAGATGCAGGGCCAGGTAGATCGCCAGGCAGTACCAGGGGGTGCCGGCGAGGAGGAGCGAGCGGCGGGCGCGGGCGAGGTCGTGGGCGTTGCCGCCGCGGAGGATCGACGCGACCGCGAGGCACCAGCTCAGGGCCGCGGCGAGGGCGGCGAGGGCGAAGCTCTTGAGGATCAGCGGCGCCAGGCTCGGGATGAAGAGGCCAGCGGCGGCGACCAGCGTCAGGCCGATCGCCGGGTAGGCGGCGACGAGGGCGAGGGTCGACAGGAGCGCCTTGCGCTTGGCCTGGGCCCGGCGGACGAAGGAGAGCGTCCAGGTGACGAGGAAGAGGAGGGCGATCGAGCCGGCCAGGGCCGCGCCGCCGAGGGTCAGCCACTCCTGGATCCGCCGGACGAAGTCCCAGAAGTCCTTGAGGGCGCCGAGATCGGAGAGGAGCGGGAGCATCGGCGCAGTCTATCACCGGCGCCCGCGGGGGCACGCGGGCGCGCCGTCGGGGCGCCGCTCGGCGCTACAATCACGGCGCGCCGGCGCCCGGTCGGCCGGAGGTCCCCGTGCCTGTGCTCCACCGACGCGCCGTCGTTCTCGCCGCCCTCGGCCTCGCCGCGGCGCCGCTCCTGGGGTGCTCGCGGCCGGCGACCTCAGCCACCGCGGAGGCGCGGCCGAAGGTCGTCGTCATCGGCCTCAAGGCCGCGCGGATCGCCGAGCTGCGCGCGGCCGCGCCGGGCGTCGAGATCGTCAGCGCGGCCGACATGACTGAGGCGAGCGCGGTGATCGGCGAGGCCGAGGCGCTGATCGGTCGGCCGACGCCGGAGCTCCTGCGCCGGGCGCCGAAGCTGCGCTGGGTCCAGGTCTACTCGTCGGGCGTCGATCCCTTCCGCTTCCCCGAGCTCGTCGACTCGGAGATCACGCTGACGAATTGCCGGGTCGTCCAGGGGCCGAACGTCGCCGACCACGCGCTCGCGCTCCTCCTCGGCCTCACCCGCGGCCTGCCGGCGGCGATCCGCCAGCAGGACGCGCGCGCGTGGAGCCGCGAGCCCTTCCGCGATCCCGAGCCGAAGCTCATCGAGCTCCGCGGGAAGACGGCGGTGATCGTCGGCTACGGGAGCATCGGCGGCGAGATCGGCGAGCGCGTCCGCGGCTTCGGCATGAAGGTCGTCGGCGTCGATCGCAGGGGAGGCGCGCCGCCGCCGGGGGTCGAGGCGATGTACGCGAGCGATCAGCTCCACGCGGCGCTCGCCCGCGCCGACGTCGTCTTCGTCGCCGTCCCGCTGACGCCCGCGACCGAGGGCATGATCGACGCCGCGGCGCTGGCGAAGATCCCCGCGGGCGGCTATCTGATCAACATCGCCCGCGGCAAGGTGATCGACACGGACGCGCTCGTCGAGGCGCTGCGCAGCGGCCAGCTCGCGGGGGCCGGCCTCGACGTCACGGAGCCCGAGCCGCTGCCGCCCGAGCACCCGCTGTGGACGCTCGACAACGTGATCATCACGCCCCATCTCGGCGGCACGTCGGATCAGGTCTGGGAGCGGCGGATGGCGCTCATCGCCGACAACCTGCGCCGCTTCGCCGGCGGCGAGGCGCTCGTCAACGTCGTCGACAAGCGGGCGGGCTACTGAGCGCTGAGACGCCCAGATCGCGGCGAGGTCGCGCGCCCTCGCCCTGGCTGCACCGAGGTTCGCGGTCGAGTCCAGCACCGCGACGCATCGCCCGTGCAACCCGCCGACAATTGTGCGGGCGTCGATTGCAGATGGTCCGCGTGGAGGCGCACGTTCAGGCGAGAATCGTCGTTCCGCCCGAGGTTCGTCGCGCTATCATGGCCCCGCCGGGAGCCTGGCTATGAGCGACGGTGACGACATGATGCTGGTGAGTCGGCGCCGCGTCGAGCGGCTCGGCGAGGTGCTCTCCTTCCTCTCGATCGAGGCCTTCGACAGCGAGCTTCTGGCGATCGAGCAGGTCGACGACGAGTTCGGGTTGACCGAGCAGATGCTCGGCAACTTCGCGATCGAGCACGCCGCCGCGGTGCAGGAGCTGCGCCGCGTCAGCGACGATCGGGCGGCGCTGATCGAGCGCCTGCGGGAGGTCGTGAAGGTCCTGAGCACGCCGATCATCGACGTCTGGGAGGGGGTGCTGACGCTGCCGATCGTCGGGGCCATCGACGCGTCGCGGGCCGCCGACATGACTGAGCGCCTGCTCGAGCGGATCCGCGACGCGGCGGCTCGCTGCGTGATCATCGATCTCACCGGCGTCGATGAGATCGGCGCAGAGACGGCGGCGGGCCTGCTCAAGATGATCCGCGGCGCCCAGCTCCTCGGCGCCTACGTGGTCGTCGCGGGGATCGGCGCGTCGGTGGCGAGGCAGCTCGCCGATCACGACCTCCTCGACGATCGGGGCGCCGGCTTCAAGACGCTGCAGAACCTCAAGGAGGCGCTCCGCGACTGCATCCGCCAGCTCGAGCGCAGCGCCTCACGAGGAGCGCGGAGGGGGAGCCGATGATGGAGGAGAAGCCGACGCGGGAGCGGCCGCTGGCGATCGGGGCGCACCGCGTCTTCTTCGCGCGCGGGACGGTGCCCGTGATCATCTACCGCGGCGACGTGTCGCCCGAAGAGGCCAGGAAGGTCGTCGAGTTCACCGGCTACAGCACGCTGGAGGTCGTCGTCGCGGACGTCCAGGAACTCGGCGCCTTCGGTCCGAAGACGCGCAAGGCGCTCATCGGCGAGGGCGGCATGGTCGACCGGGTCGATGGTGAGATCTTCGTCATCATCTGCGGGGCGAACGTCGTCCGGCGGGCGATCATGACCATGGTGACGACCGCGGCGCGGCTCGTGACGACGCGCAAGATCACAGTTCTCCACACCCAGAGCCTCGACGACGCGCTGGTCGCCGTCGACGAGCGCCTCAAGGGCCGCGCGAGCTGAGGCCGCGTTTCCGCGGACCTCACCGCGGGCCGCGGCGAGAGAGCGACGTTTCGCGGCGGTCGGAGGCCGCGCGTGATGTCTGCGTCTGTTCGCCGACGCCGCCTGCTACGATGGGGGCTCGCGTCGCCGATGGATCCCTTCGCCCGATCGCTGCCCCGCGCGCGCACGTCGACCGCCAGCGTCCCCGCGACGATGCGGGCGCTGGTCCGTGATGCCGACGGGGTGACGCTCGCGGAGGTCGCGACGCCGCGTCGGCTCGCCGCCGACGAGGTGCTCCTGCGGGTGCTCGTCGCCGGCCTGTGCCGGACCGACTGCTATGTCGCCGAGGGGCGGCTCGGCGCGGCCGGGGAGGGGAGGATCCTCGGTCATGAGCTCGCCGCGGAGGTCGTCGCCGCGGGGCCAGAGGTCGTCGGGCTCGCGCTCGGGGAGCGCGTCAGCGTCGATCCGCGGATCCCGTGCCGGCGCGTCGACGGGCGCTGCCGCGGCTGCGCGCAG
>JAGQIT010000279.1 GCA_020431135.1 Myxococcales bacterium
CCGCGACCCACCGGCCGTCGCCGCTGACCGCGGCCGCCGTCGCCTTGAGGCGGCGGCCGCCGAGGCGCTCCGTGTCTCCTGTCTCAAGGGTCATACTCTCAAGCTCGCCGGCAGCGAAGCGCAGGAGGAGGCGCTCGTCGGCGAGGCGGTCGACGGCGGCGAGGGGCCGCTCGCGCGCGGCGATCGGGCGATCGCGGCGCGGCCGGGTCGGGAACAGGCGCGCCGTGCCGTCGTAGCTGGTGACCGCGAGCACCGAGGCGTCGCGGTTGAAGGCGAGGAAGCGGGTGATGTCGCCGAAGCCCCGCAGGGTCCGCTCGCCGCGGTGCTCGAGGTCCCAGAGCCGGGCGCTGCGATCGCCGCTGGCGCTGGCGAGGAAGCGGCCGTCGCGGCTGTAGTGGAGCCCGGTGATCGCCCCCTCGTGGCCGACGAGGGCGCCGCGCGGGCGGATCCCGGCGGCGCCGATCCGCACGCGGGTGATCGCCCCGCTCTGATCGCCGACCGCGAGCTCGTCGCCGGCGGGCGCGAAGGTGAGAACGTCGATGTCGCCGTCGAGGTCGAGGGTATGCCGGCGCGAGCTGCCGTCGGCGACGCTCCACACCGTGATCGTCTGCGGCCCGGTGACGGCGGCGAGGAGGCGGCCGTCGCTCGTCATCTCGGCGCGGGCGCGCGGGCGCTCGGCCAGCGGCAGGAGGCGCGGCGCGACGTCGCTGAGATCGCCGCGGAGGTCGACGTCGCGGAGATCGACGACCGCGAGCCCGCCCTCGACGTCGATCGCGAAGACGTCGACGTCGCTCGCCTTGACCCCGCGGCTGCGTCGCGGCGCCGGCAGGGGGAGCGGCCGGCGCTCGCCTGACTCGAGGTCGAGGAGCCAGAGCTCCTTGCCGCTGATGAACGCGAGGGAGCGGCCGTCGCCGACGAGCTCGAGGAAGTAGATCGTCTGGCCAGGGCTGTCGAGGGCGCGGCGCGTGCCGTCCGTGAGGTCCCAGAGGAGGATCTTGCCGTCCTTGCCGCTCGTCAGCAGGTGGTCGTCGTCGACGAAGCGGATCAGCCACGCCTCGTCCTCGTGGCCGCGGAGCGTGCGGAGCTCGCGGCCGTCGCGGGACCACACGCGGACGGTGTGGTCGTCGCTCGAGGTCGCGAGGCGCGTCTCGTCGGGCGAGAAGACGACGAAGTTGAGGCCGCGCTCGTGGCCGCGGAGCACGGTGGCGAGGCCGAGCGACGCGGCCTCGGCGGTGATCAGGCGGGCCTCGCCGATCCCCGAGAAGCCCGGCGAGAGGCGGGTGAGCCCCTCGACCGCGTCGTTCGGGCGCTCGCGGACGGCGGCCCGGGCCTCGGCGATCGTCAGGGCGTCGGCGTTGGCGATCGCCTCGGCCCGCGCGGCCTCGGCGAGGTCGCGCTCGTCGCGGGCGCGATCGCGCTCGGCGAGCGCCGCGTGCCGGGCCTCGAGGACCTCGCCCAGGCTGTAGGCCCCGATCGCGATGACGGCGAGGAGCGCGAGGGCGATGACGGCGAGGAGCGCGAAGTGGCGGCGGACGAAGCGACGGACGCGCTGACCGAGGGTGTACTCGTGGGCGCCGACGAGCTGGCCGTTGGTGAAGCGGCGCAGGTCCTCCGCGAGCGCGCCGGCGTCGGCGTAGCGATCGCCGGGCTCGCGGGCCATCGCCTTGGCGACGATCGCCGCGAGCTCTCCGGACAGCCCAGGGACCCGCTCGCTCACCGGCAGCGGCGGCCCCGACTGCACGGCGTTGAGGATCGCGTAGGGGTTGGCGCCGTCGTAGGGCGTCGCCCCCGAGAGGAGCTGGTAGAGGATCGCGCCGAGCGAGTAGACGTCGGCGCGGGCGTCGACGGCGGCGCCGCGGGCCTGCTCCGGCGGCATGTAGACCGGCGTGCCGACGACCGCGCCGGCGATCGTCAGGGCGCCGTCGACGATCTCGAACTCGTCCGGGTCGCCGCCGTCGTCGCTGTCGTCGTCGATGCTGCGCGCGAGCCCCCAGTCGATGACGACGACCTCACCGAAGGCGCCGAGCATCACGTTGCCGGGCTTGAGGTCGCGGTGGATGACGCCCTCGTGGTGGGCGTAGGCGATCGCCTCGGCGACGTCGAGGAGCTTGGGGACGAGGGCGAGGCGCTGGGCGATCGTCGTGCACGCGTCGATCGCCGCCTCGAGCGGCTCGCCGGCGACGTGCTTCATCGCGTAGAAGGGCTCGCCCTTGGCCGTGCGGCCGGCCTCGTAGACCGGGACGATCCCCGGGTGCTGGAGGCGGGCGGTGACCAGCGCCTCGCGGACGAAGCGCTGCTCGCTCGTCGGGCTCGGGCTCAGGAGCTCCTTGAGCGCGACCTCGCGGCCGAGGCG
>JAGQIT010000280.1 GCA_020431135.1 Myxococcales bacterium
ATCGTGTGATTGGCAAAACACGGACTGCGAAGTGACAGCCGAGTCTGACAGCGCGGGCGCAATTCGAGCGCCCTCCGCCATCGGGCCGCACGCCACCTACTGCGCGTCGAGGTGATGCGCTATACCGAGCCCATGCTGCGCGCGATCGCCCCTCGCCTCCCCGTCGTGCCCCTCAGCTCCGCCCTCGTCCTCCTCCTCGCGGCGGCCTGCGCCGGCGACGACGGCGGCCGGGCCGACGGCAGCGCCAGCGCCAGCGTGGGCGTGTCGATCACCGGCATCACGATCACCGGCCCGACCTCGGTGACCGCGGCCGACGACAGCGACGGCGGCAGCGACAGCGACGGCGGCGGCGAAGAGAAGCTCGACCTCGGCGACGACTCCGGCCTCCCCGGCGCCGGCGACTGCGGCGGCGTCGTCCCGCAGCCCGGCGACGAGGACTTCTCGATCATCTGGATCGCCAACACNNAGCACACGGTCTCCAAGATCGACACGCAGAGCGCCACCGAGCTCGCCCGCTACCGCACCGGCCCCGGCGAGTCGGACCCGTCGCGGACCTCGGTCAACCTCCGCGGCGACGTCGCCATCGCCAACCGCTCGGGGAGCATCGTCAAGATCGCCAACCGAGCCGACAACTGCGTCGACAAGAACCAAAACGGGGTCATCGACACCTCGACCGGCCCGAACGACGTGCGCGACTGGGGCGACGACGAGTGCGTGCTCTGGTTCCACGACCTCGCCTTCCCCAAGGGGCTGCCGAGCAACCAGGGCGGCCCGCGCGGGATCGCCTGGGACGGCGGCGCCTCGAGCGACTGCTACGCCACCGCCAAGGTCTGGGTCGGCTGGCGCGATCAGCCGAGCGAGAACACGAAGATCCGCCGCATCGACGGGATCACCGGGCAGACCGACGCCGAGGTCGTCGCCCCGAACTGGGAGGGCAACTGGGGCCACGGCACCTACGGCGGCGCGGCGACCAAGGAGGGCGGCTTCTGGGGGCTCGGCACCCTCAACAACCTCGTCTACGTCGATCCCCTCACCCTCGAGGTCGAGCGCTACAAGGGCCCCGAGGGCGTGGTCTACGGGATCGCCCTCGACGCCGACGGGACGCCGTGGCTCGGCGGCTTCGACGGCCGCCTGTGGCGCTTCGACACCGACACCACGACCTTTCAGGACTTCGGCGTGATCGGCACGCCGTCGCGCCTGCGCGGCCTCGCGATCGACAAGAGCGGCTACGCGTGGATCGCCGGCAACAACCCCTGCGCGCTGATCCAATTCGACCTCAAGACGTCGACGACGGTCAACGGCAACATCAGCCTCCAGGGCTGCAGCGAGCCGGTCGGCGTCAGCATCGATCGCTACGGCAAGGTCTGGGTCGTCGACCGCGAGGCCAACCGCGCCTACAAGGTCGATCCGAAGACCTACGAGGCGGTGATCGTCGACGGCCTGGTCGCGCCCTACACCTACTCGGACATGACCGGCGAGGGCCTCGGTCTCGTCGTCAACCCGCCCGTCGGCTGACCTGTCCAGAAGGTCAGACGCGACTGACGGGCCGACGCGGACCGCGAGCTAGACGAAGGGCGAGACCGTCCGCGCGAGGCCGGGCACCGCGGCCTTGACGTGCTCGTGCGCCGAGCCGCGGAGCTTGCGGTAGGTCTTGAGGAGCGGGCCGCTCGCCTTCTCGGCCCGGCGATCGGTGACGGTGAGGAGCGCCTCGGCGACCTCGCCGTCGTGGGCGACGAGGTGATCCGCGAGGGCCCGCGAGGTCGGGCGCTTCTCGGCGGCCGCCGCCTCGAGGCTGGCGACGTAGAAGGGCTCGAGGGCCTCCGCGAACTCGGGGAGGAGCTTGTCGACGACGTCCTTGACCATCGTCGGCTTGATCGCCTGGACCAGGCGGTAGCCGGCCTTGACGGCGATCCCAGAGATCCCCTTCTTGCTCGCTACTTCGGCGTCGATCAGCTCCGCGCAGGCGCGGACGACCCGCGGGCGGGTCTCGGGCGTGGTGAGAAGCTCGACCAGCGTGGCCATAGGGCGGCCACCATCGCTGATTTACCGGACCCGCGCAAGCGCCCGGCGGCGTGGACAGCACCTGCCTGCGCTGCGACCATCGACCCATGCCCGCGCCCCGGCCTCGGCCCCCAATCCTCGCGGCCGCCCGCGTCGTCTGCGTCGCGGCCGCGCTCGCCACCGGGATCGCCCTCGGCTGCGACCCCCCGAACGCGCCGCGCACCTACGACGTGCCGACGCCCGTGAAGGCGCCGAGCCACGACAAGGACACGCCGATGACCGAACACGAGGCCACGCAGGATCCCGAGGACGTCGCGCCCGGCGGCCTGACGACCGAGGACGTCGCCCGCTACCCGCAGCCGGGGATGCTCCAGCCGAGCCACCTCGGCTTCGCGCCCGATGATCGCTTCATCACCTACCTGCGCACGCCCGACGCGAGCCTGAGCAAGCAGCTCTACGCCTTCGATCCAGAGACCGGGGAGGAGCGCCTCCTCGCCGAGCCGCCGGGCGGCGGCGAGACCGAGGAGAACCTGTCGCGCGAGGAGAAGCTCCGGCGCGAGCGCCAGCGCGTCCGCGGCCTCGGGATCACCCGCTACGCCTGGTCGCACCACGAGGCCGCGACGCCGCGGATGCTGGTGCCGATGCGCGGCGGGATCTACGTGATCGAC
Source organism: Myxococcales bacterium (assembly GCA_020431135.1). GTDB lineage: Bacteria > Myxococcota_A > Polyangia > Nannocystales > Nannocystaceae > JADJRG01. The sequence goes on from JAGQIT010000280.1 coordinate 2,670, forward strand.
GCGCCGACGGCGGCCGGCGGCGCGACGCTGCGCGAGGTCGTCGCCCCCGGCGACAAGCCGGCGCTCGATCCCCTCCTCAGCCGCGACGGCGCCCAGATCGCCTACGTCCAGGACGACGAGCTCTACGTCGTGCCGACCGCCGGCGGGGCCCCGCGACAGCTCACCAAGGGGGCCCGCGGCACCGGCAAGAGCCACGGCCTCGCCGAGTACATCGCCCAGGAGGAGATGGGCCGCAGCCACGGCTACTGGTGGTCGCGCAGCGGCGACTACCTCGCGTTCACCGAGATCGACGAGACCCACATCCCGAAGTACCGGATCGTCCACCAGGGCAAGGAGTCGACCGGCCCCGACGCCTACGAGGATCACGGCTACCCCTTCGCCGGCGAGGCCAACGCGAAGGTCCGCCTCGGGGTCGTCGCCTCCCGCGGCGGCGCGCCGCGCTGGCTCGATCTAAGCGGCGAGGCGGAGGACGACGACGAGTACCTCGCCCGGGTCCACTGGCTCGCCGACGGCCGCCTCGTCGCCGAGGTCGAGAACCGCGCCCAGACGCGCCTGCGTCTCCTCGCCTTCGACCCGCGCAGCGGCAAGCGCAGCGAGCTCCTGCGCGAGGAGTCCGACGTCTGGATCAACCTCCACCACAGCTTCCGCGCGCTGAAGAAGCCTGACGCCAAGGACAAGGACGCGGCGCCCGACGAGGCGAGCGGCGGCTTCCTCTGGGCCTCCGAGCGCACCGGCTTCAACCACCTCTACCTCTACGCCGCCGACGGCGCGCTGATCCGCCCGCTGACCAGCGGCGACTGGCCGGTCGACGGGATCGCCGGCGTCGACGAGGACGCCAAGGTCGTCTACTTCACCGCCGGCCGCGAGCACCCGACCGAGCACCACCTCTACAGCGTCCCCTTCGCCGGCGGCGAGCCGACGCGGATCACCCAGGCCGCCGGCTCGCACCACGTCGTCCTCGACCACGGCTTCGAGCGCTTCATCGACCTCTTCTCGTCGCCCGATCAGCCGCCGACCGTCACCCTGCGCAAGCTCAGCGACGGCGCCGAGCTCCGCGCCCTCCCCGTCCCGGAGGATCCGCGCCTCAAGGAGATGACCCTGCCGCCGCCCGAGCTCGTCGAGCTCGACACCCGCGACGGCGTCCGCCTCCACGGCGCGATCTATAGGCCGCCGGTCGAGCGCTTCGGCCACGGCCCCTACCCGACGATGGTCTCGGTCTACGGCGGACCGCACGCCCAGCGCGTGACCAAGTCGTGGGGGCTGACCGTCGACATGCGGGCGCAGCTCCTCGCCTCGCGCGGCTACCTCGTCTTCAAGCTCGACAACCGCGGCTCGGCCCGCCGCGGCCTCGCCTTCGAGGGGGCGCTGCGCCACGACATGGGCAACGTCGAGGTCCAGGACCAGGTCGACGGCGTCGACTGGCTCGCCAACCAAGGCCTCGCCGACAAGCACCACGTCGGCATCTACGGCTGGAGCTACGGCGGCTACATGGCGGCGATGGCCCTCGCGCGCGCGCCGGAGACTTTCAAGCTCGGGATCGCCGGCGCCCCCGTCACCCACTGGGACGGCTACGACACCCACTACACCGAGCGCTACATGGGGACGCCGCAGCAAAACCCCAAGGGCTACGAGGACAGCAGCGTCATGGCCCACGTCGACGCGCTCGCGGGCGACCTGATGATCGTCCACGGGCTCATCGACGAGAACGTCCACTTCCGCCACGCAGCGCGGCTCATCAACGCGATGATCCGCGCGCGCAAGCCCTACGAGCTCCTCCTCTTCCCCGACGAGCGCCACATGCCGCGGCGCCTCGAGGACCGCGTGTTCATGGAGGATCAGCTCCTCGCGTTCATCAAGGAGCGCCTCTAGGAGCCGTGAAGAAGAAGTACGTCATCAAGTCCGCGGCGCCGCGGAAGGTCCCCTTCGACCTGACGCGCGACCTCAACCCGCAGCAGCGCGCCGTCGTCCAGGCCGACCCCGGCGAGATCCTCGTGCTCGCCGGCGCCGGCAC
>JAGQIT010000281.1 GCA_020431135.1 Myxococcales bacterium
TCGCCGCCCTCGCCGACCTCGACGACCGCCGCGAGCTGGGCCGCCGCGTCGATCAGGAAGGGCCGGCCACAGACCGCGCCGTTGCACTCCCACAGCCCGTTCTGCGCGTTCGGCTCGTAGGCGCAGGGCGTGAAGTCGCCGCAGTCGGCGTCGTCGTAGCACAGGTCGTCGGGGCCGTGGCACTGCGTGAGGAAGCCGCCCGGCTCGCAGGTGTCTGGGGACAGGCCGCAGAGGTAGTCGCCGCAGTCGCTGTCGTCGACGCAGCCGCCGACGATGCACTCGGTGTAGAGGCCGAGGCCGTCGCCGGCGCACCGGCAGATCTCGCCGTCGGCGCAGTCGCTGTCGGTCGCGCAGCCGTAGACGCACGAGCAGGTCGTCGCCCCGAGAACGCCGCCGAAGTCCAGGTCCTGCTGGCACGAGCCGTGGGGGAACTCGGTGCAGTCGTCGGCCGTCGAGCAGCCGCCCCCCGAGTTGTCGGTGCACGAGTCAGGGGTCGCCGGCGACGCGCACTCGACGGCCTCGACGCGGTGGATCCCGCCGTCCGGGCACATCTCGAAGCCCGACGGCGTCGCCGGCTCGACGTCGGCCTGATCGATCGGCGTCGACCCGTCGCAGGCGACCCCGCCCGTCGTCGAGCCGCTCGTCGCGCTGTCGCTCGTCCCCGTCGATCCGCTGGTGCTGCCGCTGGCGCTCGCGCTGCCGCTGTCGGTGCCGTCGGTGCCGTCGGTGACGCTCGTCGGCGCCGTCGTCGTCGCGCTGCTGTCGGTGGTCGTCGAGCCCGAGGTCGACGAGCCGCTGGCGGTCTCGCCGGTCGACCCCTTGTCGTCGCCGATGCACGCGGTGGTCAGGCCGAGCCCGAGGGAGAGGAGGATCGAGGCACGAAAACGTAAGAGAAGTGAAGAGTCCATGGCTGTGAATTGACCCCGCCGACGCGCGCCCCGTCAAGCGCTCGCCTAGCGCAACCCATCGAGCGGTGGTATGGCTCCTCGGCCATGAGCGAGCACGCGGTGATCCTCGACGGGGTGCGCAAGACCTTCAGCGGCCACGTCGCCGTCGACGACCTCGACCTGGAGATCCCCGCGGGCGCGCTCTTCGGCTTCATCGGCCCCAACGGCTCCGGCAAGTCGACGTCGCTGCGGATGATCCTGCGGATCTTCTACCCTGACCGCGGCCGCGTCGTGGTCCTCGGCGCCGAGCACAGCCGCGCGGCCGACGACCGCGTCGGCTACCTCCCGGAGGAGCGCGGCCTCTACCGCAAGATGAAGGTCGCCGAGGTCCTGCGCTTCCACGCCCAGCTCAAGGGGGTCCGCGACCCCAGATCGGCGATCGCGGCGTGGCTCGATCGCCTCGAGCTCGGCAAGTGGGCGGACAAGCCGGTCGAGGCGCTCTCCAAGGGCATGGCCCAGAAGGTCCAGTTCATCGCCGCGGCGATCCACAACCCGGCGCTGCTGATCCTCGACGAGCCCTTCTCCGGCCTCGACCCCGTCAACCTCGAGGTCCTCAAGGACGCGATGCTCGAGCTGCGCCGCCAAGGGACCACGGTGATCTTCTCGACCCACGACATGAGCGCGGCCGAGAACCTCTGCGACCACGTCATGATGATCCACAGGGGGCGCAAGGTCCTCGACGGCTCACCGGCGGCGATCCGCCAGCGCTACGGCCACGACACCCTGCGCGTGCGCACCCGCGACCCCGACCTCGACCTCGCCAGCCTCCCGGGGATCACCGGCGTCTCCGACTACGGCCACACCAAGGAGCTGCGCCTCGCCGCCGCCGCCGACCCGCAGGCGATCCTCCGCGAGCTCATGGCCCAGACCGAGGTCAGCCACTTCGAGGTCGCCGAGCCCTCGCTCCACGACATCTTCGTCCGCATCGCCAAACCCAGCGAACCCGCGGAGGCGGCCGCCTCCAGCGCCACGGAGGCCGCGCATGGACCTGCGTAAGATCATCGTCATCGCCCGCCGCGAGTACGCGGCGATGGTCCGGACCAAGAGCTTCCTCGTCTCGGTCCTCCTCGTCCCGACCCTGATGGGCGGCTCGATCTACATCCAGACCGCGCTCGCCGAGCGCGGCTCGACCCAGGACAAGACGATCGTCGTCGTCGACCGCAGCGGCGTCCTCGCCGAGGACCTGAGCGCGGCCGCGGCCGCCCGCAACGACGCCGTCCCCGGCGACAGCGACGACAAGGCCGAGTTCATCCTCAAGCTCGAGGAGCCCGCCGGCCTCGACGACGAGCGCCGCCTCGCGCTCTCGGAGGAGATCCGCGCCGGCGACCTCGCGGCCTTCGTCGAGATCGGCGCCGGCGTCATCGACCTCAGCGTCGCCGCCGAGACCCCGAGCGAGGGGATGATCACCTACCGCGCCGAGAGCCTCGCGTTCTCCGACCTCCGCCAGTGGTTCGAGCGCAGCGCCCGGCAGGCCGTCACCCGCCGCCGCCTCCTCGCCGCCGGCCTCGACGACGCGGCGATCGCCAGCGGCCTCGCGCCGGTGCCGATCGACGCCGGCGGCCTCCTCGAGCGCGCCGAGGACGGGACCATCGTCACCACCGACAAGACCTCGGCGCTGGTCGCCGAGATCGCGCCCTTCGGCCTCCTCCTCCTCCTCTTCCTCGCCGTGATGATGACCGCGCAGCCGGCCCTCCAGGCGGTGATCGAGGAGAAGCAGCAGCGGATCGCCGAGGTCCTCCTCGGCTCAGTGAGCTCCGCCGACCTGATGTTCGGCAAGCTCTTCGGCTACGTCGGCGTCTCCCTGACGCTTGTCGGGGTCTACCTCGCGCTCGCGCTGATCGCCGCCAGCCACTACGGCTTCCTCAGCATCCTGCCGCCGGCGCTGATCCTCTGGATGTTCGTCTTCGTCGCCCTCGCGGTGCTCCTCTACGGCGCGGTCTTCGTCGCCGTCGGCGCGGCCGTCTCCGACCTCAAGGAGAGCCAGAACCTCATCATGCCGCTGATGATCGTCCTGATGGCGCCGCTCTTCGTGTGGACGCAGGTGATCGCCGAGCCCCTCGGCGGCCTGGCGACGATCCTCTCCCTGATCCCGCCGATGACCCCGCTGCTGATGCCGATGCGCCTCGCGGTGTCGAGCGCCGTGCCGCTGTGGCAGCCGCTCCTCGGCCTCGTCCTCACCTTCCTCACCGCCCTCGTGGTCATCGCCGCCGCCGGTCGGATCTTCCGCATCGGCATCCTCTCGCACGGCAAGCCGCCGAAGATCGGCGAGCTCGTCCGCTGGGCCCTGCGCGGCGAGTAGCGGGCGACGCTGCGGCGCGGCGTCGCGCCGACGCGGCCTGTGACGCCTGTCACCGCCGGCGCTCGGCGTGATCCGCCGCTCTTCACCGCGGCGCGCCCGTCCGCGAATCCTCGCGGGCCATGACTAGGGCCAAAGACAGCGTTTCCCCGGGTATTAGCGCGATCTCGATCTACCTGCCGCGCCTCCGCGTCGACCTCGAGCGCTGGTGCGACTGGACCGGCGCGCCGTGGGCGAAGGTCGGCGCCGTGGTCGGCCGCAGCTTCCGCGTCTGCGCGCCGGCCGAGAACGCCTACACCATGGCCGCCAACGCGGCCCTCCGCCTGATCCTCCGCAACGACCTCGACCCGCGGCGGATCGGCTTCCTCGGCCTCGGCACCGAGTCGTCGACCGACAACGCCGCCGGCGCGGTGGTCGTCCGCGGGATGGTCGACGCGGCGCTGCGCGCCCGGGGCCTCCCCGCCCTCGCCCGTGACTGCGAGGTCCCGGAGTTCAAGCACGCGTGCCTCGGCGGCGTCTATGCGACCAAGGCCGCCGCCCGCTACCTCGCCTGCGAGGGCCGCGGCCGCCTCGCGATCGTCATCAGCTCCGACATCGCCGAGTACCAGCGCGGCAGCTCCGGCGAGCAGACCCAGGGCGCCGGCGCGGTCGCCTTCGCGATGGAGAGCGAGCCCCGCCTCCTCGCCCTCGACCTCGCGCGCGGCGGCTCGGCGTCGAGCTACCGCGGCTACGACTTCCGCAAGCCCTTCGCCCGCCACTTCATGGACGGCTACGTCGCCGAGGGCGCCCGCCCGCGCGACTACCCGGTCTTCAACGGCAAGTACAGCACGCTGTGCTACGTCGACGAGGTGATCGCCGCCCTCGAGGCGATGCTCGAGCGCAGCGACGTCAGCGGCGATCCGCGGGCGGCCTACGAGCGCTTCGCGGCGATCTTCATGCACCGCCCCTACCACCACCTGCCGCGGGCCGCCCTCGCCATGGCGATGGCCTGGACGCTGGCGCGCGCCCCCGCCGGCACGCAGGCCCGCACAGACTTCGACGCGCTCTGCGACGCCGCCGCGGTCGACCCGGCGGCGGTCCTCGCCGAGGTCGCCCAAGCGCGCTCCAAGGGCTTCGATCTCTGGTCCGAGGCGCGCGCCCGCGGGGCCGATCACGACCCCTTCGTCGGCCTCGGCAAGGTCGCCAAGGCGCTGCGCGGCGGCGCGTGGTTCCGCGGCTTCGTCGCCGACAAGCTCGGCCTCGGCGACGCCCTCGTCCGCGACATCGGCAACCTCTACACCGCGTCGCTGCCGGCCTGGCTCGCCGCCGGCTTCGAGGACGCGCTCCGCCAGGACCGCGACCTCGACGGCGCCGAGGTGCTCCTCGTCGGCTACGGCAGCGGCGACGCGGCCG
>JAGQIT010000282.1:0-1315 GCA_020431135.1 Myxococcales bacterium
GGCTCGCCGCCGCGGCAAGGTCGAGCCCCGCTACCACCGCGCGCCGATCGACGACGGCGTCTGGGCGACGCTGATCGACCAGGACGTGCTCCTGGTCTTAAGCACAGGTTATCGCGTGTGCGGGACGATCATCGCGGTCACCGACGAGACCGTCCGCTACGAGGATCCCGACAGCGGCGCGCGGACGGCCGCGCGCTACATGGTCACGGCCGTGCACGAGGCGTCGTGGGAGTGCGACAAGGACTCGAGCATCCCCAAGGTCGAGTGGGCGCTCCCTGGGGCCGCGACGGGGATGGCGATCGCGGGGGCAGGCCTCGTCTTCGGGATCCTCCAGGACGCGGGGGTCTTCCCCGACCGCCCGGGCAGCCACATCGTCCGCATGATCCCGACGGTGGTCTTCGGCGCGCCGCTCGTCGGCATCGCCGGCCGCAGCACGGCCCGCGACCTCCGGGTCCGCGGCGTCCCCGGGGCGCGGGTCACCGGTTGGGTGGTCTTCGGCGGCGGCGCCCTGGCGACCGTGCTTTGGTCGGTCGGTCATCTCGGCGGCATCGAGTCGCTGCAGTTCACCGGCCTCGCGTCGATCGGCGGCGGCCTCAGCTTCGCCGGCGCCGGCCTCCTCGGCTTCGACGCGCTGCGCTCGCGCAAGGAGATGCTCGCGGTCCGCCGCCGCGACGCCGAGCCGGCCAAGACCAGCGTCCTCCGCGGCCTCCGCCTCGGGGTCACGCCGCTCGGCGGCGGCTTCACCAGCGGCGTCCACGGCTTTGGCGTCGGGCTCAGCGGTCGGCTGTAGGCGGTCTTCGCCGGCGGCTCTGCGAGCCGCGGGGGCGGCCGTGCCACCTCATGCTCTCGGAAGCGCTGGGTGATCTTCCTGTCCTCGCGGGCCATCCAGATCCCTGCGCAGCCGCCCCATCTCCTCGTACATCACCTTGCGCAGCCGGCCCCAACGCCCCAGGGGTCGGTGCTCTGGCAGCGCGTGCCAGGGGGCTTCTCGCAGGGCAATCTCCCACGGCGGAGAACGTGACGATTTCCCAGCGCCTCGCCGATCAAGACGCAACGTCACACAACGTCGCAGCCCCCTGTCCGTGGAGGTGCGGCCCTCCGGTGCGCCGGAGGGGTCGCGGGGGCTGTCGCAGCGCCGGCCGTGCAGCGGTCCGTGAGAGACGTCGCGCGCGCTCCTCGAACGCGCCGTCCGTCACGAGCAGATGAAGACGGACGTAGAGGCAAGGTCGTTGCGGCGGCGCTGCACGGCCGTGATGACACCGCCGTAGAGCGACGCGACCGAGGCGAGCCCGTGCTCACGCTCGACCGCGCGTCG
>JAGQIT010000282.1:1373-4773 GCA_020431135.1 Myxococcales bacterium
AGGTCGCAATCCTTGCCGTGCTGTAGCGACGCGGCGGCCGTCTGTTCGCTTCTACGGAAGATGGCAGCGCGCTAACCGAAGGCATGGTGACAACAGGGAATGCGCTCGGTGGAGCGCTCGGGTTCGCCTTGACGGCGTCGCTCGCGGCGTGCGTGCTCATCGACGGCGGTGACACGAGCGCGGGGGCGACGACGGCGAGCACGACGATGGAGTCGAGCACGACGATGGAGACGGAGACGGCGGGCGAGACCGGCGGCGAGCAGATCTGCGACTGTATCCCCGTCGAAGGCATCGAGCCCTTCATGCCTTGGGACCCGTCGTTGCCTACGTGTCCCGCGGAGGCGTGCCCTGTGATCGAGGCGCAGACGTCGACGCAGGGAGGGACAGGGGGAGACGAGGAGACCGTAGTGATGAACCCGGAGGCGGTGACCTGCGCGCTCGAGGCGCTCCGCGATCGCACGCCGAAGCTCCTCCGCTGGGACGAGGACATCGACGGTTGGGGCTACAACGCCGGCTATGTCTTCATCCGTGACGACGGGCTCGCGATCCACCGCGCGTGGAGCCGGCTCGATCTCGACGGGGAGGTTGGCGACGCCGTGCTCGGGGAGCTCCACAGCGCGGATCATTTCCAGGGCTGTCTGGACGACCCCGATGAGACCGCACGTCTCGACTGCGCTCGCGCGCCGCTGGCGAGCTCATCCCTAGTCTGCGACCAGGGGTGGAACTCGACGACCTTCTGAGCCCACCGGGCGCGACGATGCGGACGGCGGGGAGCCGACGAGTACTCGGACAGGCTGCTAGCGCGAGCCAGCGCTGAGATCGATCAAGTAGAGCCCGGAGCGCTCGCCGTCGATGACTTGATACGCGAGCACGTCGGGGTCGAGGGCTCGGGCGGAGGAGGGCGTCGTCTCGACCGAGGGGACCGCGGGGTTGTCGGTCACGCCGTCGGTGTAGAGGACGACCTCGGTGTCGATCAGGCGCTCGTCGAGGCTGCCGCGATCGACGACGACGAGCGCGGTCGTCCCGTCGACGAGGGGGACGTCGGTGACGACCCGGCCGTCGCTGAGCCGGAGGAAGTCGCCCGAGGCGCGGGCGGCGAGCGCCTCGAGCGGGCCGCCGTCGAAGGGCTCGCGCAGGAGCGAGCCGTAGTCGTCGAGCGCGAGCAGGGCGTCGGGCTCGATCCAGTAGCGCTGGTACTTGAGCGTGAGTTCGAGGGGGTTCTCTGCGCCGCTAGAGACGTCGACGAGGGCGCCAGTCTCGTCGGTCTCGAGGAGCCAGCGGCCGTCGGCGAGCGAGCGGACGGCCCGACGCCCCGGCGCGTAGGTCAGGTTTGCGCTGCTAGCGAGATCCACGATCGCGCCGCCGCCGTCGTTGGCACAGTCTACGTGGGCGAAGCGCGCGTCGACCTCGGGGTAGCCGCTGCTGCAGTCGCTGATGACGGTCTCGATCCCGGTGGCTCGCTCGCGGAGGACGGCCGCGCTGCCGGACACGTAGAGGACGTGCGTCGCGTTCGCGGCGACCTGTGCCGCGTCCTCGGCCACGAGGGTCGCGCTCAGCTCCGGGAGGGTGAGGTGGTAGAGCTCGAGCGCGTCGGTGGTGATCGCGAAGAGCTCGTCGCCGCGGAGCGCGAAGTCGCGGATCGTCGGCTCGGGAAGCCCGAGGTCGAGGCCGGCGGCGAAGGTCGGCGTCGGGCCGTCGGCGTAGGCGTGGAAGGTGAGCCCCTGGTCGATCGCGTCGGCGTAGCTCTCGCGCAGCATGACGCCGTCGTCGACGATGATGGCCCACGGATCGCTGTACTCGGGGAGCGGGAGGACGACGGTCGGCGGCGCCCCGCCTGTGGGATCGAGGGCGACGAGCTCACAGCTGTACCCCAACCGGTTCTCCGGAGTGCGGCACGCGACGGGGACCTCGGGCCACGGGCGGAGCGTGAACGGGGCGCCGTGGAGGTTCTCGCCGACGACCTGCGGATCCTCGCCGCACAGGCCGACGCTGTAGGTCCGCGTCGGATAGTCGAACGTCTGCGCCTCCCCCTCGAGCTCGACGGTGATGTAGTAGCGCCCGGCGATCCGGCTCAAGTCTCGGGCGCCGCGGAAGCGCTCGTCGTCGGCGAGCGCGAGGAGGCGCAGCGGCCCCTCCTCACCGCAAAGCGGCGCGCTCGCGGCCGGGCCTACCGGACTTCTCGGGTCGTCGGCGCAGGCGAGGGCGCAGAAGAGAGCGCAGAAGAGAGCGCAGAGGAGCGCGCGCTGCCACCCTTTCATCGCACAAGTGTACCCCGACGGCCGCGCCGCGCCGCGTCCACTCGGGAGGACTGCGGCCGTCCATCTGTCCCGAGAGCAAGCGCCGTCGCCTCAGCCGCCGCGCAGCTCGAGCCACAGCTTGTTGACGAGCTCCTTGGTCTTGCCGTCCCAGTTCTCCGACGGCGGGTGGATCGCGCTGCGCTCGATCGGCGGGTAGATCTGCGGGTCGTCGGCGTCGTCGATGAGGCCGCGCTCGAGGGCGACGCGGTTCGGCGTGGCGAAGCGCAGGTGGTTGGCGTTAACCGCGGCGATCTCCGGATCGAGGAGGAAGTCGAGGAAGCGATGGGCGCGCTCGGGGTGCGGGCAGGCCTTGGGGAGCGCGAGGTAGTCGACCCACGACGGCGCGCCCTCCTTGGGGACGACGAAGCGCAGGCTCGGCCGCTTGCGCTGCGCTCGCATCAGGTCGCCGCTGTCGATCTGCGCGAGCCAGAGCTCGCCCGAGGCGAGCGCGCGCTCGGGGTTGCCGTCGTAGGAGCGCAGGATCGCCTTCTGGGCGACGAGCTTGGGGAAGACGACGTCGCGGATCGTCGCCTTGTCGGTGCTGTTGATGCCGATGCCGACGGCGAGCTGGGCCTGATCGAAGACGTCGCCCTTGCTGTCGAGGACGGCGATCTTGCCGGCGTACTTCGGGTCGAAGAGCGCCTCCCAGCTCGTCGGCGCCGGGTCGACCTTGGCGCTGTCGTAGCCTATGCCGGTGACGCCCCAGAAGTAGGGGACGCCGAGGACGCCCGCGTCGCACTCGGCGGCGTATTTCTCGGGGGCGCGCCAGGGCGGGTGCGCCGGAGCGAGGTTGGCGAGGCCGGGGAGGGCGGCCTGGTCGAGCGGTCGCAGGAGGCGCTCGCGGGCCATCCGCGTCATCAGGTAGTCGATCGGGACGACGACGTCGTGCTGATCGCCGGCGCGGAGCTTGGCGAGGAGCTCGAGCTCGGCGAGGAAGTAGTCCTGGACCGGGCGGACGTCGCCGTGGCCGGCGGCGCGCTCGCGCTCGGCGAAGCGCTCGAGGAGCCCCGGCGCGAGGTAGTCGCCCCAGTTGTAGAGCGCGAAGGTCTCGCTGCGGCCGCAGCCCGCGGCCGCGGCCGTGAGGCCGAGCCCGAGGAGCTGGA
>JAGQIT010000282.1:4854-5018 GCA_020431135.1 Myxococcales bacterium
GCGAGGCGGTGACGCCGGGTTCGCGCGTGAGCTGAAGGAGCGGCGAGCGCTCCGCGGTCGCCGACCGGGGCGTCCGTCGCCGCTGTAGCGAGCCGCTGGCGCGGGCTCCCTGCGGAGCGACGGGTCCGCATCAGCTCGAGCGCGAGGCGGTGACGCCGGGTTCG
>JAGQIT010000283.1:0-393 GCA_020431135.1 Myxococcales bacterium
GTCGCAGGCCGGGAGGGCGAACACGAGGGCGGTTGCGAGGAGCCAGTGGATGCGCTTCATGGGATCGTTTCTCTCTTCTTCGTCTGTGCAGTCGTGCTGCTTTGACCCACTGATGCGCGGCGCCCTGAGCCGTCTCGGTTTTTCTCGCGGCTTGGTCTTAATTTCTTCGGGACGCGGAGCCGACCTTTTGGGGGGCTCAACGTCTGGCGCGGGATCGCGCGTTCGACTCAGCTGCGGCGGAGCATTACGAGAGGCGCCCGGAGCGGGCCCAAACAGCCCCAGAGCGCCACGAAACGACCTATAGCCTTAACTTGACATAACATACATTATCGGCGAAGTTCCTGTGGCGAGGGGCGGCCAGCCCTGAGCGGTCCCCGCGCTTCGGAGCTTCGG
>JAGQIT010000283.1:522-4392 GCA_020431135.1 Myxococcales bacterium
GGGCTCGGCCGCTCCGCCGCCGGATCGATGAAGTTGGCGCTGTCCAAGGCCTTCTCGGCGATTCTCTGCGCGATCGCCGCGGCGTCCTCACGGCGCTCGCAGAGCCCGGTCCGGCACTCGAATTGGACGACCACGTCGGTCTGCGGGACGCCGAAGATCAGGGCGTGCGCCTCACCGGTCTGGGCGTAGTAGCCGCCGCTCGTGATCGTGTCGTCCGGCTCGGCGCCGTCGTAGGCCGCGGCCAGATCCTTCAGCGCCTCCGCCAGGCCCTGCTCTGGCCGCAGCCAGGTCCACAGCGCGACGCTGTACTCCTTGGTCCGCGTCGTGCCTTCGAGGCGGATCCGATCGTACTCGTAGCGCGAGCGCGGCGGCGCTGGCTCGCCGTCCTCCCAGCCGTCGCCGACGTCCGCGGCCGCCAGGAGGTCCGCGAGCGCCCGGCGGTCGCGCGCCGCCTCGGGGATCCGGTCGACGATCGTCCGCGCCAAGGTCACCGCGTCGGCGTCCGACTTGCAGCGCTGGCGCCCGCACTCGAGGGTGAAGACGACGCCGGTCGCGTCGGCGACGACGACCCCGGAGAGCTCGTCGCCCGTCGTCACCCAGGCGTCGCTGCCGAGATCCGGCGACGCGGCGGCGGCCTCTGGAGCGCCCGCGAGCGCCCGCAGGGCCGCGTCGCGGACCATCGCCTCGCCCTCGTCGGGCTGCCGCCACGCCCGCAGGCGGACGGTCGCGCGGCGATCCTCGGCGTCGCCGCCCGCCTTGACGAAGCTGCGCTCGTGGAAGCGCTCGGGGCTGCGGCTCGTCCAGTGCTGCGAGTAGCGCAGCGCCCGATCGCCCTCGAGGAGCTGCCGAGCGTCGCGCTCGTGGTTGTGGGCGAAGGCCTCGAGAACCCGGGTCAGGCGCTCGACGACGTCGATCTTCTGCCGGCACGCCGCGAGCCCGCAGCGCATGCGCAGGACCGCGTCGGCCTCCTCCATGTGGAGCACCGCGGTGTAGGCGACGTCGTCCTTGCCGAGGGCCAGCGCCGTGACGTCCTCGCCCGCCTGGATCAGACGATCGCGCGGCTTCCCCTTGTAGCGCTCCTTCTGGTAGCGCTTCGAGCGGTCGACGAGGTCCTCGAAGCTGCGCTCCTCGGCCTCCGCCAGCGAGCCCGCGGCCGCCGCGTAGATCGCCGCCGACCCGAGCGCGGGCTGGCGCCAGACCTCGAGCTCGAGGTCGAGGTTCGGCGACCGGTGATCCGCCTTGTAGACGACGTGGTCGTAGCTCGGATCCTGGAGCTCGCCCGAGTCCGGGCGCGCGAGCGAGAACAGGCGCTCCTTGGTCAGGTCGCGCAGATCTTTGATCGTCAGCAGGCCGTCGCCGTTGATCGCCTCGACGGTCCGCGTCCACACCAGGCTGTCGTGGCTCTGGTTGCGGTTGTCGCCCATGACCAGGAGGTGGCCCTCGGGGACGCGCCACTCGCCCTTGCGCCGCTGGGTGCCGAGGCGAGCGTCGCCGGTCATGTAGCGGACGACGTGGGTGCGGCCGTCGAGGGTCTCCTCCCACAGCTCGCAATTCGGGACCAGGCGCTCGCCGGTCTCGTCGTAGCAGCTCTCGGGGAGCTTGCGCCGCTCGAGGACCTCGAACTCCGCGTCCCCTGCCCGCTTAATCGACACCTTGTCGCCGTCGACGGCGATCGTGTCGCCGGGCTTGCCGATCACCCGCTTGATGAAGTCCTCGCGCTCGTCGATCGGGTAGCGGAAGACGACGACGTCGCCGCGCGCGATGTCGCCGAGGCTCTCGCCGACGACCGTGTTGGTGAACGGGATCTGGACGCCGTAGACGAACTTGTTGACGAAGATGTGATCGCCGGCGCGCAGCGTCGGCATCATCGATCCGCTCGGGATCTTGAAGGGCTCGTAGACGCACGAGCGCAGGCCGAGGGCGACGAGGACGGCGACGGCGATGTTCTCGAAGGTCTCGCGCAGGGCGCTCTTGCGGGCGAAGGACGCGTGGGTGTGGAGGAGCTCGTCGAGGGCCTCGGTCGCGCCCTCGAGCTCGGTCCAATTCTTCTCGCCGCGCAGGCGCTCGACGTCGGCTAGCGTCGCGCGGATCGCCTCCGCGGGCTCGCGGGCGATCCGGCCGCTGTGCTTCTTGAGGATCCGCTTGGCCTCTTTGGTCAGGATCGACGCGGCGGCGCGGACGTGGCGGGGGTTGCGGGGGCCCTCGCGCTCCTGCTCCGTCGCGGGCGCCTGCGCGCCCTCCCCTGCGCCCTCGTCGTGCTCGTCGTCGGCCACCAGGCTAGTCCTCGCGTAAGTCTCGCACGCTCGCCGTCAGTCGAGCTTGAGGATCGCATGGAAGGCGCCCTGCGGGATCTCGACGTTGCCGACCGCCTTGAGACGCTTCTTGCCGCGCTTCTGTTTCTCGAGGAGCTTGCGCTTGCGCGAGATGTCGCCGCCGTAGCACTTGGCGAGGACGTTCTTGCGCAGCGCCTTGACGTTGGTGCGGGCGATGATCTTGGCGCCGATCGCCGCCTGGATCGCGACCTCGAATTGCTGCTGCGGGATCTCCTCCTTCATCTTCACGCAGAGATCGCGGCCGCGGGTGAAGGCGTTGCTGCGGTGGGTGATCAGCGACAGCGCGTCGACGCGCTCGCCGTTGACCAGGAGATCGACGCGGACGAGGTCGGCGCGCTCGTAGTCGGACATCTCGTAGTCGAGGCTGGCGTAGCCGCGCGAGATGCTCTTGAGCTGATCGAAGAAGCCGAAGACGATCTCGGCGAGCGGCATCTTGTAGGTGATGTAGACGCGGCGCGGGCTCGGGTACTTGAGGTCGGTCTGGATCCCGCGGCGGTCCTGGCAGAGCTTCATCACCGTGCCGAGGAACTCCTCCGGGAGCTGGATCTTGGCGAGGATCGTCGGCTCCTCGATGTAGTCGATCGCCCCCGGCTCCGGCATCTTCGCCGGGTTGTCGATCACCAGGTCCTCGCCGTCCTTGGTGTGGACGCGGTACTTCACGCTCGGCGCGGTGGTGATGATGTCGAGGTCGTACTCGCGCTCGAGCCGCTCCTGGATGATCTCCATGTGGAGGAGGCCGAGGAAGCCGAGGCGGAAGCCGAAGCCGAGGGCGACCGACGACTCGGGCTCCCAGGTCAGGCTGGCGTCGCTCAGCGACAGCTTGGTCAGGGCGTCGCGCAGCGCCGGGTAGTCGCCGTTGTCCGAGCTGAAGACGCCGGCGAAGACCATCGGCAGGACCTCCTGGAAGCCCGGCAGGCGCTCGACCTCGACGTCAGCCGGGGCGATCGTGTCGCCGACCTTGGAGTCCGCGACCTCCTTGATGTTGGCGATCAGGTAGCCGACCTCGCCGGCCGCGAGCTCGGGGTACGAGGTCGCGTCCGGGGCGAAGGCGCCGACGTCGAGGACCTCGTAGCGCTTGCCCGTCGCCAGCATGCGGACGCTGTCGCCGACGCGCATGCGGCCGTCGACGACGCGGACGATCGAGATGACCCCGCGGTAGGCGTCCCACCACGAGTCGACGATCAGGGCGCGCAGCGGCGCCTCGCGGTTGCCCCGCGGCGCCGGGAAGCGGTCGACGATCGCGTCGAGGAGCGGCGGGACGCCGACGCCGGTCTTGGCCGAGACCATCAGCGCGTCCTGGGTGTCGAGGCCGATCGTCTCCTCGATCTCCTCGCAGACCCGGAGCACGTCGGCGCTCGGCAGGTCGATCTTGTTGATCACCGGGATGATCTCGAGGTTGGCGTCGAGGGCGAGGTAGACGTTGGCGAGGGTCTGGGCCTCGACGCCCTGGGTCGCGTCGACGACGAGGAGGGCGCCGTCGCAGGCGGCGAGCGAGCGCGAGACCTCGTAGCCGAAGTCGACGTGTCCGGGGGTGTCG
>JAGQIT010000284.1:0-5015 GCA_020431135.1 Myxococcales bacterium
CCACGCCGACCGCCACGCCGACCGCGACGCCGACCACCGCCACGCCGATCCTCCGCGCGACGCCGGAGCTCGTCGGCCACCTGAGCCCGCGGATCCCCTCGATCCCGCCCGGCCTGGTCCGCCGCGACCTCCGCCCGGGGATCCGCGCGATCTGGACCCCCGGCTACCCGAACCCGCCCGATCCGCCGATGCTCACCTCGCTGACCGGCGACGATCGGCGCGACGTGGTCTATCAGACAGTTCTCAGCGAGCCGGCGCGGGCCGACCTCCTCCTCCTGAGCAGCCTCGGCGCCTGGCTCGACCTCGAGGCGCTGTGGCGCGACGAGAGCCTGCCGCTCCTCTCGTGGGACCACCGCGCGACGATGGGCCGCGACCACTTCGTCCGGGTCGTCCGCCGCGGCTTCCTCTTCCCCTACGGCCACCGCGCGCTGGAGGTCACGGTGACCGAGCGCAAGCTGCAGCAGCAGCCGATCGGCCGCCTCGCCGCCTACCTCCGGCAGCGCAGCTTCGTCATTATCCTCGAGCCCGAGGTCCGCTACCTCCCCGACGACGCCAACCGCTACCCCCACCAGGGCCGCGAGGTCGCGCTCGAGCGGGTGCGGATCCTCGAGCGCCGCACGCCCAACCTCGACGCGCCGAACGCCTCGTCGACGATCAGCGGCGCCTGGAGCGCCAAGAGCGCGTACTGGCTCCAAGTCGGCGGCAAGGACCTCCGCCTCTCCGTCCGCGCCAACGATCGCGCTGGCAACAGGATCGAGATCAGCGCGCCGGTCGCCTTCATCGCCCAGCCCTCGCCCCTCGATCCGCCGGGACAGATGGTCGCCAAGGCGACGGCCGCGATCGCCAGCATGGCCGCCTCGACCGCCCGCAACACCCTGCCGCTGGGCGGTCAGCCCCTCGCCTTCGCGCCGAGCCAGAGCCCCCGCGACACCACCTTTGAGTGCGCGACCCTCACCCTCGACGCGACCAAGGCCGCCTCGTGGCAGCCCGGCGACGCCCACCGCCCCTTCTTCCCCTGGACGTCCGGGGCGACGATCGCCGCGCCGACCCTCCGTCACTTCGGCGGCGGCGGCGACGCCCACGCCGTCGCCTACCACGCCCGCTACCTCACCCAGGGCTTCGACGGCCAAAGCGACGTCTTCCTCGCCCTCACGAGCCCGCCGGCGCTCGCCTTCGGCGGCGGCAATTCGGCCGATCGCGCCGGCGGCCTCGTCACCCCGAACCTCAAGGTCGGCGGCCTCTCGCGCAAGCTCGGCCTGGTCGGCGAGGGCCTCGGCGCGCTCGACAGCGGCACCTTCGATCCGGCGACCTACTTCGGCGGGATGGCCGAGGCCCGCCTCCTCGGCGGCGTCACCCTCGCGGCGATCCTCGGCAAGCCGCCGCTGAGCGCCGGCCACACCCCGCAGTGGATCGAGGAGGAGCTCCAGGGCCGCCGCCGCTACCGCCTCGAGTGGTTCACCACCGACTTCGTCGACAGCGGCTTCTTCCGCCGCCGCGGCGCCACCACCCTCGACCTCAAGGCGATCGCCGAGGTCCACGCCGACGGCCAGGTCGAGGCGAGCACCTCGGCGACCCTCAAGAGCTTCGGCCTCGAGCTCTTCGAGGTCGTCGCCGTCGACTTCGCCAGCCTCGCCTTCATCGCCCGCCCGGGCCACAAGCCCGACGTCGACGTCGAGATCACCGACGTCCGCCTCCTCGGCGCGCTCTCCTTCGTCAACCGCCTCAAGGACTTCCTCGACCTCGCCAACTTCAAGGACCCGCCGGCGGTCGAGGTGACGACCAGCGGCATCACCGTCAGCTACACCCTGGCGATCCCGGCGATCACGATCGGCGTCTTCTCGCTGCAGAACCTCCGCCTCTCCGCCGGCCTCACCCTCCCCTTCGACGGCTCGCCGCTCCGCGCCCGCTTCGCCTTCTCGTCGCGCACCGACCCCTTCACGATCACGGTGATGATCTTCGGCGGCGGCGGCTTCTTCGCCCTCGGCGTCGGCCTCGACGGGGTCGAGAGCGTCGAGGTGCTGCTCGAGTTCGGCGGCAACTGGGCCCTCGACTTCGGCGTCGCTTCGGGCGGGATCCACGCGATGGCCGGGATCTACATCCGCCACGAGGAGCCGGCGACCACCGCCCTCACCGGCTATGTCCGCGCCGGCGGCGGCCTGAGCGTCCTCGGCATCGTCTCGGTCAGCATCGAGCTCTACCTCGGCCTCACCTACCAAAAGACCGGCTCGACCTCGGTCGCCTGGGGCGAGGCGTCGCTGACCATCGAGGTCGAGGTGCTCTTCTTCAGCGTCGGCTTCACCGCGACCGTCCGCCGCGAATTCTCGGGCTCGTCGGTCTCCCCGACCTTCGGCGACGCCCTCACCGAGGCCGAGTGGGCGGAGTACGCCGCCGCCTTCGCCGCCTGATCTCCGGAGCGCAAGATGAAAGCCACCATCGTCTGGACCGTCCTCCCCCGCGGGATCCGCCCGAGCGGCGAGCTCGAGCTCTCGCTCCACCTGTCGCCGCGCCTGCGCCCCGACGGCGCCTCCGCCCCCCTCTCCGCCTTCGCCGATCTCCAGAGCGCCGGCGATCCCGGGGTCAACTGGGCGAGCCACGCGTTCTCCTTCGGCTTCGAGGTCGACGGGCCGCCGACGCCGCTGCCGCCGCGGCCGCCGATCGGCCGCCCGCGGCCCTACGTCCGCGTCGACGCCGATCCGACCGCCCTCGATCCCGCCCTCTGGGGCCGCCTCTTCGCCCAGACCGAGGTCCGCGCCCACAAGCCGACCGACCTCCGCGGCCGCAAGATCCGCTCCTTCCCGGTCGGACATGTCCGCAATTTCGTCCGCGACTACTTCCTCGCCAGCGTGGTCCAGAGCCCGGAGGGCGAGCCGCCGCTCGCCGGCGAGAAGAGCCCGCTGCACCAGCTCAACTTCGCCTCCGACGAGCGGCGCAAGAAGCTCGGCGCGGTGATCGACGGCCGCCTCGCGGAGTTCGGCTACGTCCCCGCCGGCGACGCCGACCCCGACCTCGACTTCTTCCAGGCGCTGGTCTTCCACGGCTTCAAGGGCCGCCCCTACGGCGCGCCGATCCCCACGCCGAAGGTCGACTTCCACGAGGCGGTCGCGCTCCTCGCCGACTACCCGGCGCTGCTGCGCCGCCTCGGCCTGGTCTTCGATCTGGTGGTCCCGCCGCCGCCGCAGCCCTTCACCAAGATCCGGGTCCACCCGAGCTTCAGCCCGAGCCTGAGCCCGGCCGGGGTCGTCGACGCGGTGACCCCCTGGACCGCGATCGAGTACGCCGCCGGCGCGACCTTCGCTCCCCTCCCCGCCCTCGCCGGCCGCCGCCGCGACGGCTTCCTCGACCTCGGCCGACCGGCGATCGCGGTCGACCAGGTCGACGTCGACGGCGCCGCCCTAAAGATGATCCAGCACGCGGAGACGAGCGCCCGGCTGATGAGCCGCGGCAACCTCGGCGCGCCCGATCGCGGCGGGCCGCCGGCGCTCCGCTCGGCCGGCTTCTCGGTCAGCGTCGCCGATCGCGCCGCCGACCTCTGGAAGACGATCGACGGCCAGGGCGCCCTCCACGACGCCGTCGAGGGCGGCACGGGCGACAGCCTCCTCCTCCACGCCGAGGAGCTCACCCGCGGCCTCCGCGTCGACGTCCTCGACCCCGCGGCCGGCTGGCGCTCGCTCCACCGCCGCGTCCCGAGCCTGACCCTGAAGACAGCCACCGGCGTCGAGCCCCTCGACCCCGGGACCAAGGAGGAGGAGGGCGTCTTGACCGCGTCGGTGACCTCGCCGAGCGACCCGGCGAAGGGCGACGACCTCTACCTCCACGAGACCCTCTTCCACTGGAGCGGCTGGAGCCTCAGCGTCGAGCGGCCCGGCAAGCGGGTCGATCGCGTCGGCCACGGGATCGCCGACTCCGACAACCCTGCGGCGAACGCCCTCGGCCTCGCGTCGACCTACAGCGTCGTCGCCGGCTCGCTCCCCCGCCTCCGCTTCGGCGCCCGCTACCGCCTCCGCGCCCGCCTGGTCGACCTCGCCGGCAACTCCCTCCCCTGGAGCTCGAGCGACGCGAGCGCGGCGACGCCGGAGGTCCCCTACCTCCGCTTCGAGCCGGTGCCGGCGCCGACCCTGAGCCGCGAGGCCGCGCCGCGCCCGGGCGAGTCGATCGACCGGGTGGTGATCCGCTCCTTCAACGCGACCCCGGCGGAGGACGCCGTCGGCACCGCCGAGACCAGCGCCCGCGGCGTCTTCCCGCCCCGCGGCGCGGTCCTCCTCGCCGAGCAGCACGGCCGCCTCGACGGCCCCGGCGGGGTCCGGGGCGACGCGGCGACCTACGCGATGCTCGCGGCCCGCGATCGGGTGCAGCCGCCGGAGGTGACGCCGACGCCGACGCCCGCGCAGCCGCTGCCGCTGGCGGCGATCCTCTACCTCCCCGATCCGCTCGCCGGCGGGGTCCGGATCGCCGGCCTCCCCGGCGCCGACGAGCCCCTCGAGATCGAGTGCGCGCAGACCTGGCCGGACACCCGACCCTTCCGCGTCGAGCTCCACGAGGGCAGCGGTCCGCCGGTCTGGCAGGCGGCGACGCGGACCCTGCGGGTCGCGCTGCCGAAGGGCGAGGTCGCCCACGTCCGCCTCTCCTCCCGGCTCCCCGGCGCCGACGCGCTCGGCACCCTCGGCGTCTGGAGCTGGATCGAGGGGGCCTGCCCGCCAGGGTGGCTTGCGGTCGCCCGCAGCTGGGCGATCTCCGGCGTCCTCTGGGCCCTCACCCCCGCCCGCGAGATCACCCTCGTCCACGCCGTCCAGCAGCCGCTGCTGCGGCCGGCGTTCGCCGCCCTCCGGGCCGCCCGCGGCGAGGGCGAGACCCGAGCGACCCTCAACGCGTCGATCGACGTCGACGGCAAGAGCAGCGCCAAGGTCGACGTGATCGCCCGCTGGCGCGACGTCGAGGACGACGGCAAGAGCCTCGAGGGCGCGGTCTGGATCGAGCGCGAGGGCCAGGTCGCCGCCCCCCTCGTCGACGATCCCGCG
>JAGQIT010000284.1:5094-5376 GCA_020431135.1 Myxococcales bacterium
ACCTCCCGCTTCCGCGAGAACTTCCTCCCCGAGGGCGGCGGCGAGCCGCCGGACCTCACCCGCGCCGCCTCCGCGCCCCGCGAGATCGACGTCCTCTCGAGCGCGCGGCCGGCCGCTCCGCAGATCGAGTACATCGTCCCGACCTTCGGCTGGGGCCGCCGCGAGGAGCGCGACGGCCTCGCCAGCCGCCGCCGCGGCCAGGGCGTCCGCGTCTACCTCGGCCGCCCGTGGTTCTCGAGCGGCGACGGCGAGCTCCTCGGGGTGATCGTCGCCCACGGGCCG
>JAGQIT010000285.1:0-10405 GCA_020431135.1 Myxococcales bacterium
CGGCGACCTCGAGGCCGCCCGCGCCCTCGCCGAGCGAGCCGACGCCGACCTCGCCGCGTCCGGACACCTCCAGGACTTCCGCCGCGCCGAGCTCCGCGCCTGGCTCGCGGGGCTCTAGATCGACTCGACCCCGAAGATCAGCTCGTAGAGCGAGTCCTCCTCGTCGCTGCCGACGGGGATGGCGTTGGCGAAGCGCCCGTCGAGGAGCTCGAGCTCCTCGCTCTTGATCTGGAGAACGCCGAGAACGTCGTCGTCGGAGCCGGAGTCGTACTCCATCAAGTAGAGGTCGACGCTCCCCTTGAAGTCCGCCGCCGGGGTCTCGTGCGACATGAGGAACTCGTGCCACCCCTGATCGGCGTCGACCTCCTTGTAGTCGCCGTCTGGCCAGACCTTGGCGCCGCGGTTCGGCGCGGTCGCGAAGTACAGCTGATCCGCCGCGCGATCGTGGTCGATGAGGATGGCCGCCGCGCCGCCGCTCATGATCGCCAGGCCGCCGATCGCGATGCCGGCCGCGACCGGGCCCGAGAAGCACTTGAGGCCGGCGAGGTTGATCACCGCCATCCCGAGCTCGGTCATCTGCAACGCGAGGTCCGTCTCGATCCCCGTCGCCGGGCGGACGCAGCGAAACGACGGGACGCTGACGCGCAGCCAGTCGTCGGGTCCCGGATAGCTGATCTCCCGCGTCGCGATCCCGTCCATGCTCGCCGGCCAGGCCCGCCAGCGCTCCCACGACCGCGGCTCGCTGGCGCTCGCGTTCACGCCCCCGTTCGAGTGGGCCATGACGTACGTGCCGTGGGCGCTGCGCAGGGCGAAGGGCCGCCGCAGCGTCACCGGCCCGCGCGTCGTGTCGCCGTCTTCGCGGGTGATCGTGAAGCGCTCCCAGCCCTTGATGTGGCCGACGTCGCCGCGCAGGTCGCCGCCCGGGCTCGCCGAGAGGTACGTGCCGTGGTCCGTCCGGATCGCGACCTCGTCGCCGTACTCGAGCACCCCGTCGGTCGTCCCGTCCGGGCGGACGAAGGTCAGGCGCTCCCACGACCTGACGTGGTCGACGGTGTTGGTCACCGCGCCGTCGCTCTTCGCCGTCATGAAGTGGCCGT
Organism: Myxococcales bacterium; assembly: GCA_020431135.1. GTDB lineage: Bacteria > Myxococcota_A > Polyangia > Nannocystales > Nannocystaceae > JADJRG01. The sequence goes on from JAGQIT010000285.1 coordinate 1,098, forward strand.
GATGCGAGCGCAGCGGCACCGCGTCGCCGTAGGGGAGGAGCTCCGCGATCCGCCAGCGCTGCGCCGACGCGCCGCGCTCATAGGACCGCTGGACCAGCCCGTCGCCGCCCTGGGCGAGGCCGATGACCTTCCTCGAGTGCTCGGCGACGAGGCGGTAGACGTCGCCGCCGAAGGAGTGGATGTGCCAGAACTGGTTGGCGCCCCCGCCCTCGTGCATCGGCCAGTTGAGGATCTTCGCGCCGTCCTCCTTCGACTCGCCGTTGACGTCGAGCGCCTCGCTCCGCCCCCAGCGCTGGACCACGCAGGTGCCGCTCGGCGCCTTAGGGTGGAGGATCAGGCGCCAGACCTGGGCGTCATCGCCGGTCCACGCGCTGACCCTTGCCTGCGCCCCGCTGGCGCCGCCGGTGACGACCCGACCGTCGTCCGCCTCGATGATGATCCTCCGCCCCGCGTGCAGGGCCTGCCAATTCTCGGACATCGCTACCTCCTCACCACAAACAGCCCAGGGAACCTATCACCCGGCCGCGAGCCGTCGCTACGCGCGCGAGCGCGTCCTATAGAACATGTCCAAAATGACATGTCCCATCGTCGCGCGTGCGGGCGCGCCGGCCGGCGCCGAGAACGGCGACCGCGGGGCGAGGACGCCGTTGCCCGCTGCACGGGCGCCGTCGGGCCGCGCCCGCCGAGAGGACGTCCTCGCGCCGACGCGCCGCGCAGGAAAACTGAGCCCGCGCGAAGTCGAGCCTGGTATCCTCGCGCGTATGCGCGCGCTACACCTGGCTTCAGCTTCGATCACCGCACTCCTCCTCGCCGTCGCCGCCGCCGGCTGCAGCGGCGGCTCCCTCCCGGAGGGCTCCGCGAGCGGCACCGAGACGGACACCGACACAGACACCGACGGCGCCACCGACAGCACCACGACCAACGGCAGCGCCTCCGCCGGGACGACGACCACCACGAGCGCCGGCAGCGACAGCAACAGCGCGAGCGGCACGGGCGGCGCCTGCGTCCCCGGGATGTCGATCGCCTGCGCCTGCCCGGACGGCGGCGACGGGGCCCAGGTCTGCAACGCCGAGGGCAGCGGCTACGAGCCGTGCGAGTGCGCCGGCAGCAGCGACAGCACGACCTCGGCCTCGGGGACGACGACCGACTCGACGACCACCGACTCGACGACCACCGACGCCACCACCGACTCGACCACCGACGCCACGACGACGACCGGCGATCTCTGCGAGGACCCCGGCCCGGAGCCGAACGAGACCCGCGAGGACTCGGTCGACCTCGGGATGCAGGGGTGCAACGACGAGGCCGAGGGCTACACCGGCGTTCTCAACGGCGACGCCGACGTCGACTGGCACACCTACGCCGGCATGTGGGGCCAGGGCTGCGGCTTCGGCGACCCCAACACCGTGACCACCGTGACCGCCACCGACGCGGTGCGGATCTGCGTCTACGCCGAGTGCTTCCAGGGCAACGCCGACTTCCAGTGCCCGAACGGCAGCGACCAGGACGCGGTCGACGGCATCGACGGCTGCTGCGGCCAGGACGAGCTCGCCTTCACCTTCAACTGCTCGGGCACGAACAACGAGAGCGGCCGCTTCTGGATCCGCCTCGATCAGGCGCCGGCCGACGCCTGCGTCGAGTACTCGGTCGACTACGACTTCAACGTCAACTAGGCACAGGCTCCTCGCGGCCGGTCGTCTCGGAGGAGAGGCTCGCAAAACCAGCGCCGGGCCTGAGGGCGGCGCGCGGATCGGCTATCGTGGTCGCCATGCGTCGCCTCCTCTCCGCCTGCGCCCTCGCCTCTGTCCTCTCCTTCGCCTGCGGTGACGACCAGGCGACGACCGCCGCGACCTCGGCGACGTCGACCTCGACGTCCTCCTCATCATCGTCGTCGTCCTCGTCCTCGAGCGCGACGACGAGCCCGGAGAGCACCTCGAGCGCCAGCGACTCGGCGACCACCGACGCGACGTCGACCACCGACACGTCGACCGGCAGCACCGGGACCACCGCCAGCACGGGCTCCGGGACCACCGCCCCCGACACGACGACGACCGGCTCGACCACCGACATGACGACCGGCTCGACCTCAGACGGGACCACCGGCGGCGACCTCCCCTTCACCTGCCAAGACGACAGCGAGTGCGTGCTCCTCAACGACTGCTGCAGCTGCGGCCCGGCCCACGTCGACGAGGACCAGCCGCCCTGCGACATCCAGTGCCTGCAGCCGACCTGCGACTCGATCGGCCTGGCCAAGGCCAAGGCGGTCTGCCGCTTCGGCCGCTGCGCCTTCGAGAAGGTCACCTGCAACCCGCTCGGCGTGACCTGCAAGGCGCTGCCCCCCGAGTGCGAATTCGGCGACGTCCCCAGCGTCGTCGACGACGGCAACGGCAAGTGCTGGACCGGCTACTGCGTCCCCGCCGAGGCCTGTGACTGGGTCCCGGAGTGCGCGTATTGCGGGGTCGACATGACCTGCGTGACCAAGCTGCAAAAGGGCCCGTTTCAGGTCTGCGAGCCCAAGCCGGTCGCCTGCGGCGAGGATCCCGTCACCTGCGCCTGCGCGGACATCATCTGTGAGTCGTCGCCGCCCCACGTGGTCTGCAAGGACCTGAACGACAGCCTCGGCTGCGAGTGCCCGAACTGCTGAGGGCCTCTAGCAGTCCATCGGGGGGCGTTCTCGGCCGACTGTGATCCTCAGCACACCGGCGGCGCAGAGCCGCGCGCCGCGGCCGCGCCAGAACGCCGATAGATTGCCCCTAGGACCGGCGCCGCCCTACTCTCCTCGTCGGCGCCCGCCCGCGCCAGCTGAGGCATGGCCAGCACGATTCACGAGCGCGTCTTCGGGGCGCTAGCGTCGCTCTCCCTCCGCCACCCGCGGCAGCTCCTGATCCTCACGGGGATCCTGATCGTCGCCGCCGGCGCCCTGATCCCGACGCTCTCCGTCAGCACCTCGCGCTACGGCCTCGTCGCCGACGATGAGCCGCACCAGGCGCGGATGTACCGCTTCTTCGATCGCTTCGGCACCCCCGACGCGCCGGCGATGGTGATCAGCGGCGGCACACCGGAGCAGCGCCAGGCCGTCGTCCGCGAGCTCACCGACGAGCTCGACGAGCTCCCCGAGCTCCACGGGCGCCTGATGGGGCGCACCGGGCCGGCCGACGCGGCTGAGGTCCTCCTCCTCCAGCGCCCCGACGTCCTCGCCCAGGCCGCCGGCCAGCTGCCGCCGGGGATCGACGTCAAGGCGACGGTCGAGGGCGGCCTGCCGGCGTGGGTCGGCGCCCTCGCGGCCCAGCTCAGCGCCGGCCTCGACGGCGAGGCGGTCGCGAGCCCCGAACAGATGGCCCAGGCCTTCGACGGCATGGCCGGGATCGCGGCGACCTTCGAGACGGTGATCGACGGCGGCGACCCCCTCGCCGACCTCGAGATCGGCGACCAGATCGATCGCCAGGACCTCGACAGCAAGGGCTACCTGGTCACGGCCGACGGGAAGAACCATGTCATCACCATGTTCCCGGCGCTGGCGACCGACGACACGAAGGCGCTGCGCCCCCTCATCGAGGGGATCCGGGCGCGCCGCGACGAGGTCCTGAAGGACGCCCCCGAGGGCATCGAGGCCCGCCTCACCGGCCTCCCGGCGCTCACCGTCGACGAGGACGACCTCCTCAAGATCAGCCTGCTGATGACCAGCGGCGCGTCGGCGCTGGGCATCATGCTCCTCTGCCTCATCCTCTTCCGCTCGCTTCGCCAGACGATCCTCGCGCTGATGCCCCTCTTCGGCGGCACCGTGCTCTCGCTCGGCGTCGTCAAGCTCCTCTACGGCGGCCTCAACCTGATCACGGCGTCGTTCATCTCGGTGCTCCTCGGCCTCGGCATCGACTTCTCGGTCCACGTCCTCTCGCGGATCAACGAGGAGCGGCGCAGCGGCGCCGGCGTCGGCGAGTCGATCCGCCGGGCCGTCGTCTACACCGGCCCCGGGATCCTCAGCGCCGCGCTGATCACCGCGGTCGCGTTCCTGACGACGACAACGACCGAGTTCACGGCCTACAGCCAGCTCGGGGTGATCACGGCGATCGGCCTCGCGGTGATCGTCGCGGCGACGCTCATCGCCTTCCCCGCGCTGCTCTCGCAGACGACCAAGGCGGCGGCGACGGTCAGCCCCGAGGCCCCCGGCGTCGCCTATCTCCCCGGCTTCATCCGCCGCCTCCGCCTGCCGCTGATCGTCCTCGGGATCGTCGCCGGGGTCGGCGGCGCGATCGCCCTCCCACACATCCGCTTCGCCTCGCGGACCTTCGACTTCATGCCGACGGACACCGAGAGCGTCGCCGCCCTCGACATCCTCGAGCACGACCCGACGATGAGCCCGATGTACGCCAACCTCAGCGCCGAGGGCGTCGAGGAGGCGCGGGCGATGACCGCCAAGCTGCGGGCGCTCGACTCCGTCGCCGGGGTCCAGACCGCGACGGACATGCTGCCGCCGCTCACCGACGAGCGCCTCGCCGACCTCCGCAAGGGCCTGGCGCTCCTCGGCAGCGGCGACGGGGCGATCGACTTCGACGCCCTCGCCGCGCGCAAGACCACGCCGAGCGACCTCATCCCGAAGGTCGGCGAGGTCGTCGACCTCCTCGACGAGGTCCGCTTCGCCGCCGCCCAAGGGGGCCAACCGACCGAAGGGATCGACAAGGCGATCGCCGCCTTCAAGTCGCTCAAGGCCCGCCTCGAGGCGGCGAAGGACGACGACGCCGCCAAGGCGCGCCTCGCCGCGATCGAGGGCCAGGTCGCCGACCTCCTGAAGCGCGCGGTGACGACCGCCAAGGCCGTCGCCGAGCGCGGCCACTACGCCCCGGAGGACCTCCCGGAGCTCCTCCGCCGGCGCTTCGTCAGCAAGGACGGCGAGGCCCTCGCGATCTACGCGGTGCCGGCCGGCGACTTCTGGCAGGCGTCGGTCGCCGAGCGCTTCACCGCCGACGTCGAGGCGGTCGACCCCGAGGCCTCGGGCCTGGCGATCAACACCCACCTCCACGAGCTGATGATCATCAGCGGCTTCCGCCGCGCCGCGGGGATCGCCGCGGGGCTCATCCTCCTCCTCCTGATCATCGACTTCCGCGGGATCCGCAACGCCGCCCTCGCCCTCGTGCCGACGCTGATCGGCTGGCTGTGGATGATCGCCGTGATGGCGCTCGTCGACCTGCCCTTCAACGTCTCGAACATCGTCTGCCTGCCGCTCGTCCTCGGCGTCGGCACGGCCTTCGGCGTCCACCTGATGCACCGCGCCGAAGAGAGCGGCCGCGACAACGGCGGCGTCGCCAAGCTCGACGACCTCCTCCGCGGCACCGGCAGCGCCGTGATCATCTCGGCGCTGACGACGATGGTCGGCTTCGGCGCGCTGATCCTCGGGCGCCACGGCGCGATGTTCAGCCTCGGCCTGACGATGGTCATCGGCATCGGCACCTGCCTCCTCGCCAGCATCCTGATCCTTCCGGCGCTCCTCCACCTGCTGAAGCGCGCGCGCTGACGGCAGAGGTCGCTGTCACCGGCGGGGCTCCTGCCACCGGCTACGAGCTGTCCCGCGCTCGCGCGCGCGCGCGCGCTCGCCGACGCCCTCGGCTGCGACGAAGCCTGACCGCGCGCCGACCTGAGGAACAGCGGCCTAGGCCGCGGCGGCCTCTGGCGTCTCGACGTCCGTGAGCGTCGCCGTGATCGCCTCGTCGAGGGGCGTCGGCGCGACGCCGAAGGTGCGGCAGAAGTCGCCGTCGTCGAGGACGTAGGGGATCGTGAACTGGTAGTTCATCTCGGCGAGCGCGGCCATCAGGGAGGAGAAGAGCCCGAGCCCGCGCAGCGCCCAGCCGGGGATCCCGCGGACCCTCACGGTCGTCCCGGCGACCGCGGCGAAGCGGGCGATCGCCTCGCGCGTCGTCAGCTTGGCCGCCGTCGGCAGGTGCCAGACGCGGCCCGGCGCCCGCGGGTCGCGGCCGAGGATCGCCAGGCCGCGGGCGACGTCCGGCGTGTAGGTGTAGCCGTGGGGCATGTCGGGATCGCCGAAGATGTAGGCGGTCCCGCCCTTGCGGATCGTCGCCAGGACGTCGGGGCGGAAGACGGCGGCGTTCGGGGTCTGCGGCCCGAAGTAGTCCGAGGCCCGGCCGATCACCGCCTCGATCTCGCCGCGTCGGTGCATGGCGAGGAGCTCCTCGGCGAGCGCGCGGCGCAGCTCCCCCTTGCTGCTGCACGGCTGCTCCGGCGTCGACTCGTCGAAGGGCGAGGTCGCCGGTCGCCCGTACATATAGAGGTTGTCGAGCTGGACGAGGCGCGCGCCGGCGCGGGCGGCCGCGGCCCAGACGGCGCGGTAGAGCGGCTGGAGCACGCCGTCCCAGCGCGCGTAGTCGGGCGGGTTGGTGCAGTTGTAGACAGCGACGGCGCCGCGGCAGGCGTCGTCGATGAAGGCCGCGTCGAGGACGTCGCCGCGCAGCCAGGTGACGCCGGCGATCGTCGGCCCGGCGGGACCCCGACGGACGAGCCTGACCTCGTGGCCAGCGGCCGCGAGCTCGCGGGCGAGGAGCGTGCCGACCTGGCCAGCGCCGATGACCGCGTGGATCTCACGGGTCGCGCGGGAGGTCTGAGCCGGGGTCTTTTTCGGGGTCTTCGTCGTCTCGGTCATGTCCTGACTGTGGGGTTTGCCGAGATGACGAGAAAGTCGTATCTCAACAATCAGTGGTTGCAAGAGTCAAAACCCCGAGAAGCGGCGGCCCGGCGGCCGCGCTGCGCTGGGACGACGCCAAGGTCTTCCTCGCGATCTGGCGCGCGGGCTCGCTCAAGCGCGCCGCGCAGGCGCTCGGGGTCAACATCTCGACGGTGTCGCGGCGCCTCGACGGCCTCGAGGCGGAGCTCGGCGCGCGCCTCTTCGACCGCACCCCCGACGGCGCCCTGGCGACCGCCGCCGCCGAGCGCCTCGCCCCCTTCGCCGAGGGCATGGAGCAGGCGGCGGACGGCTTCGCCCGCGGCCTCGAGGACTTCGAGGTCGAGGTCGCCGGCGTCGTCCGCCTGACCGCGCCGCCGGGGCTCGTCGACCACTTCCTCGCCGCCGCGCTCCCCGAGCTCTTCGAGCGCTACCCGCAGCTCCGCCTCGAGATCGCGGCGAGCGTCGGCTACCTCGACCTCGCGCGGCGCGAGGCCGACATCGCCCTCCGCGGCCAGCGACCGACCGCTGGCGACGTCGTCGCCCGTCGCCTCGTCGCCTCCGGCTGGATCGTCGCCGGGAGCCCGGCGCTCGTCGCCGAGCTCGGCCGCCTGCGGAGCACGAAGGCCGCGCGCTGGGTGACCTGGGGCGCCGGCCTCGGCCACCTCCCCGACAGCCGCTGGGTCGCCGAGAACGTCCCCGAGGATCGCGTCGTCCTCCGCTCCAACGGCATGACCGGGCTCATCGAGGCGGTCCGCGCCGGCCTCGGGCTGATGGTTCTCCCGGCCCCCTACCGGCGCCTCACGGGCCTCGAGGTCGTCCGCTGCGCGCCGGCGCTGCGCCGGACCTTGGCTGAGCTGCCGACGACCGAGCTGTGGATCGCAGGCCACCGCGCCCACCGCGAGATCCCGCGGATCGCCGCGGTCTGGGACTGGCTCTCCGAGGTCTTCGTCGACGCCGACGCCGACGCCGACTAGCGGCCCGAGAGGGATGATGAGAGCGCCCGACCTCGGCGGCGGTGCTCTCTCGCTCACCGCGGCGAGGCGCCGCGCACTCCGGGACTCAGCGGCGCTTGCGGCCGCGTTTTTGCCGCTCGCCGCCGAACTCGCCCCACCAGAAGCCGCCGCCGCCGACGTCGAGGCGCAGGTACGCCGCGACCATGCGCAGCGGCGGGACTCCGGAGATCGTCGGCGTGTCGCCCTGGTTCCACGCCGAGTCGGTGAGCGACATCATCACGCCGACGTCCCCGCCGTTGATCAGGCCGCCGCCGAAGGTCCGCGGATACACGAGGCGCTTGAAGCCGACGCCGGCCTCGGCGGTGAAGAAGCCCGAGCCGAAGGTCGCGCGGCTGTTGGCCGCGATCGTCGCGCCGTCGCTGCCGAAGCTGACGTCCTCGGCGCTCTGGTTGGTGACCGTCATCGTGTACCCTTGACCGCCGGCGCCGAACTTCGGGAAGACGATCCAGCGGCGGGTGTTGACGACGACGACGCCGACGTCGAAGCCGCCGCCGCCGCCGTTCATCGACACCTGGCCCCAGCCCGCAGCGGCGGTCGGCGTGACCACACCGAACCCCTTGCCGCCGATGACGTAGCGCCCGGCGAGGAGCGCAGCCCCGCCGCCGCCGAAGAAGAGGGCGGCGCGGGCCGGCGCGAGCGTTGCCCCGCTGGGGTGGCTGAGCGCTCCGCGGTAGCCGCCCCAGTCGCCGAGGAGGATCCCCGCTGACGCATGACCCCACCCGCCCCAGTTCGGGCGCAGCCGCGCGGCGTGTGTGTGCCCGTGCCCGTGCTCGTGCCCGTGCCCGTGCCCGTGCGATGGTGCGGCGACCTCGACCGGCGCCGGTGCCAGCGATGGTGGTGGCGGCGCGGTCTGAGGCGGGACCGGAGGCTCCGGCTCGGCGAGCGGCTCGGGGACGGGCTGAGTCTCGGGGACGACCGTCGCGCCCTCCGGCGCGCGAACGGACGGCGCGGCCTCGGGCGAGGAGGACGAGGGCTCAAGCGCGCCGACGAGACAGAGGGGCAGCGTGATCAGGAGCGAGGCAAGCACAGCGCCACAAGGATAGAGCACGCGTCGGGGGCTCTGCACGGCCGAAGGAGCGCGCGGGGCCCGAGGGGCGCGAATCGCCGCGAGCGCGCGTCCGGCCGCTGCCTCAGCCCGGCGCGGCGATCGGCGCCGTCCGGAACTTCACGTAGCCCGCGGTCCCGGCGTCGTTGTAGTAGTCGAGGAATTCGATCTTGAAGTAGTTCTCCTCGACGGTGCGGACCACGTAGATCGCCGCGCGCGGGGCCAGCGTGTGGCTGTCCATGTCGTAGTCGTACCAGAGGTCGAAGGCGTAGCCGGGCTCGGGCTCCATGTCCGCCGGGCCAGCGTTGACCTCGTCGCTGATGTAGCCGTCGGCCGGCGCCTGCTCGACGCTGTCGAAGGTCACGCCCTCCAGGACCGCGACGCCGACCATGCCCGTCCCGCTCGTCCCGCCGTTGGTCTTGACGTTGAAGCGGAGGACGCCGAGGTCCCAGGCCGGCGAGTCGCCGGGGTCGGTCGGCGAGACCTCCATCGACGACTCGAGGTCGAAGTAGACCCAGTCCTGGTCGTCGCGACCGTCGACGATGATCGTCGAGCTGCCGTCGCCGTTGTCCTCGACGAC
>JAGQIT010000285.1:10450-13147 GCA_020431135.1 Myxococcales bacterium
GGCTGAGGCCGAAGCCGAGGCAGAGAACAGGCGCCGCCCAGGCGAGGGCGCGGCGGCGGGGTGCGCGGGTCTGGAGGTCGGGGTGCTGCATCTGCGCTCCTCTTGTTACGCGATTCTCCGGCGTTGTCGAGATCAGGGCGCGGCGCCGGCTAGTAGCGCGCGTTGAGCCCGCCGTAGAAGCTGCGCGGGGTCAGCGGGATGTAGCGGGCGTCGCCGGCCCCGAGGATGTTGTCGACGCCGACGAAGGCGTCGAAGTAGCGCCAGATCTTCTGGCTTATCCGCAGGTCGACGGTGGCGAAGGGATCGGTCATGACGTCGTCGAGCGCCTCGCCGTAGTAGAGCTGGCGGCCGAAGAGCTTGGTCCGCAGGTTTATCTGCGTGCCGATCCGCGGCGGCTTGACGCTGACGACCAGCGACCCCTGGTGGAGCGAGCGCCCGGGGAGCGCCTTGTCGAGGATGAGGTCGCGGGTGTCGGTGAGCGTATAGGCGCCGGCGAGCTGGAGGATCCTCTTCGCGCGCAGCTGGGCGCTGAGCTCGATCCCCTGGGTCTTGGCCGCGCCGACGTTGGAGTACTTCCAATTCCCCATCGCATCAGAGGTGTCGATGATGATCAGGTTGCGGACGCGGTTGTGGAAGGCCGCGGCGCCGAGGTCGAGGAAGGGCAGCGGCCGCCACTCGATCCCGCCGAGGCCGCCCCACGAGACCTCCGGCTCGAGGTTCGGGTCGCCGCGGATGACGTAGCCGACGGCGGCGTTGGGGAAGTCGAGGAACATCTCGCGGAAGCTCGGCGCCCGGAAGCCGCGGCCGTAGCTCGCGCGGAAGGTCCACTTCGGGTCGGGGTCGAGGCGCAGGGCGAGGCGCGGCATCGCGTAGGCGCCGAAGAGGCTGTCGACGTCGACGCGGACGCCGGGGACGAGGCGGGCCTCGACCTCTCGGCCGAAGCGCCACTCGTCCTGGAGGTAGAGGGCGACGCGCTCGCGGTTGCGCCGCCCGGCGTCCTCGCCGAGGCGCGGGGTCTCGAGGAGCTCGACGAGCCCCTCGACGCCGGCGCTGAGGCTGTGCCCGCCGATCCTGTGGTCGTACTGGGCGACCGCCTGGAGGAGCTGGTCCTTGGTCCGCTCGAGGCGGTCGAGGTCGTCGTCGCCGCGCTGATCGAGGAGGGCGTTGTCGTCGAAGCGCGTGTAGTGCAGGCGCATCCGCAGGCGCGCCGGCGCGTCCCAGAGGATCTCCGGGGTCAGCGACGCGCCGAGGATCCGCGTGAAGTTGCGGCGGTCGAAGACGGCGCCGCCGCCCTCCTCGATCACCCCCTGGAGGTCGCGCTGCTGGTAGTCCGTGGTCGCGGTGATCCGCACGTCGCCGCGCGGCTCGATGACCGTGCGGTGGCCGACGTTGGCGGAGTAGCCCGACGGGGCGTTGGTCGTCGCCGTGCTCGGGTCGAGGTCGTAGCCGTCGCTGCGGTGGAAGCCGCCGCTGAGGCGCGAGCGCCAGATCTTGCGGCGGACGCCGACCATGCCGCTGGTGTCGAGGGTGTTGAGCGAGCCGTAGGCGGCGTGGACCTCGGCCATCAGCGGCCTGTCGACGTCGCGGGTGATCAGGTTGACGACGCCGCCCATCGCGTCCGAGCCGTAGAGCACCGAGGCTGGCCCCTTGACCACCTCGACCTGGCGGATGCCCTCGGAGTTGAAGCGCGTGAGGTCGATGACGCCGTTGAGGCGGCCGGTCGCCCGCAGGCCGTCGACGAGGATCAGGGTGTGCTGCGGGTCGAGGCCGAGGAGGCGGATGCCGAGGCCGCCGGCGCCGCCGCGGGCCCCCGGCGTGATCTGAATCCCCGGCTGCTCTTCGAGGATCTCGGCGACGTTCTCGGCGCCGGAGGCCTCGATCTGCTCGCGCGTGACGACCTCGGTGACGACCGCCGTGTCGCCGAGGCTCTCCTCCGTGCGCGACGCCGTGACGACGATCGTCCGCTCCTCGTCGTGCTCGCCGGGCTCGCCGGCGGCCGCGTCGTCGCGGTTCTCGTCGCCGATCGCCTCCTCGGCCGGCGGCTCCGGGAGCTCGTCGTCCGGCGCGGCAGGGGTGGCCGAGACCGAGCGCGCCGCGGCCATGAGCGCGACTACGAGCGCGACCGCGAGCCCGAGCGTGCGACGAGGACGCGACGCGGCCCGGCGTCCGTCGACCATTGCGCGCCCGACCGCCGCTCGGCTTCGGTACACTTCACGACCCGCTCGCATCCGGCCCGATCTCGCTTCCGCCGCGGTGCACGAGGGTGTATACCACCGGAAAATGAAAATGAAATCTGTTTTCAGTGACAGCCCACGAGAGCCGACGCACCCCGCCGCCAGCATGCGCTCGCCCGTCCTCGGGGCGCTCGTCGCTGGCGTTCTCCTCGTCGCTTGCGGCGCGGAGGAGGACGACTCGCTCCCGGTCTGCGACGCCCCGCTGTGCACCGTCGACGACCGCGACGACAACGGCGACATGGTCCAGACAACGGTGGTCCACGCCCCCGACGAGGACGCGCCGATCTTCTTCAGCTTCGCCGCGCCCGGGGCCGCGCTGACCGACGACGAGGTCGCGGCAGGGGCCTGGGATCTGAGCTTCGCCCGGACGGTGATCAAGACCAACGGCGGCGCCTCGGGCGAGGGCGGCGTCGAGGTCACATGGGTCGCCGACGCCGACATCACCGACGCAGGCGAGCCGCCG
>JAGQIT010000286.1 GCA_020431135.1 Myxococcales bacterium
ATCCGCTGCGGCCGCGCCTGCTCAGGCCGCGGCGGCTCGCGCCCGCTGGCGTCGAGGGCGGTCGCCAGGAGGGCGTCCGAGGGCGCGGCGATCGTCGCCTCGAAGCCGCTGCTCTCGCCGCCCCCGCTCCCCATCGCCCGTCCGACCCGCCTGCGCCACAGGCTACCACGCGGACGTCCGCTGCTCTGGCGGCGACGCTGTCTCTTCGGCAAGGGCGCTCGCGGACGCGCGGCGGCGGGTCGTCTCCGCGCCCGCGCGAGGCCGCCCGAGCGGAGGCGCGGTGCAGCGACGCCGCGATCGCTCGCGACGTCGACCGCCCACCGACGCGAGGCCCGGCGTCGACCGCCGGCGAAGACCCTCGGCGACCCCGTCGCCTCGTCGAGCGACCCGACGAGAACGCGGCGCGGGCCCGTCGTCGGCGCCGACGCTCAGCCCCGCCGCCCGAGTGCTATCGTCGCGGCGCAGTGACCGAGGAGGACAGCCCGACGCTGAGCGCAATGGGGCGCGTCCTACCTGGCGGATCAGACAGGCGAATCCTGAGCGGCGCGCGGGCCTTCCCCGGCCGCCTCCTCCTCGTCTACCTCGGGCTCTACGTCGCCCCCTTCCCCTTCGACCACCTCCCCGTCCTCGGCCCGCTCGTCAGCGGCGGCTGGCGGGCGCTCTGGGGCGCCGTCGTCCCGTGGTTCGGCGAGCACGTCATGGCGATCGACCGGGCGAGGATCGTCGACCTCCCCTCGGGCAGCGGCGACACGACCTTCAAGTGGGTCCGCATCGCGGTCTTCGCCGCCGTCGCCGTCGTCGTCGCCGGCCTATGGACGCTCCGCGCCCGCGGCCGCGACCCCGCGCGGGCGCGCCTGTGGATCCGGATCCTCGTCCGCTACAACCTCGCCGCCTACATGCTCAGCTACGGGCTGGCGAAGGTCCTCGTCCTCCAGTTCCAGCCGCCGACCCTCGATCGCCTGGTCCAGCGCTTCGGCGACGCCTCGCCGATGGGCCTGCTGTGGACCTTCATGGGCTACTCGCCCGCCTACACGATCTTCACCGGCGCCCTCGAGGTCCTCGGCGGGCTCCTCCTCCTCAGCCGCAGGACCGCGCTCGCCGGCGCCCTCCTCCTCGTCGGCGTCCTCGCCAACGTGGTCATGCTCAACCTCTGCTACGACGTCCCGGTCAAGCAGTTCTCGATCCACCTGCTGGCGATGAGCCTCGTCCTGCTGGCGCCGCAGCGCCGGCGCCTGTGGGGCCTCGCTAGCGGCGCGGCGCTCCCCGCCTCGACGCCAGAGGAGCCCTTCCCGAGCCCCCGCGGCCGCCGACGCTGGCGGATCTTCGCCGCCGCCCTCGGCCTCGGCCTCATCGCCGTCCAGCTCCAGCGCCAGCTCGGCTTCCGCGCGCGCTGGGCCGCGACCGCGGCCCCGTCGCCGCTCTCCGGCCTCTACGACGTCGACTCGCTGCTCCGCCGCGGCGAGCCCGTCGAGCCCTACATGGGCTCGCGCTGGCGGTGGATCGTCTTCGACCGCCGCGGCGACCTGACGATCCTCCACGAGGACGGCGCCGAGACCACGGCCTACGCCGTCGTCGACGAGGCCGCCCAGACGATCACCCTCAAGCCGCGGCGCGCCCCCAGGCGCTCGCCCTCCGGGACCCTGCGCTACACCCTCAGCCCGGCCGGCGTCCTCGACCTCGTCGGCGAGCTGAGCGGCTCCGACGTCGAGGTCCGCGCCCGCCGCGTCGATCCCGAGCGCTTCCTCCTCACGCGCCAGCGCTTCCGGTGGGTCCAGGAGTCCCCCTTCAACCGCTAGCAGCCCGACGATCGCCCCGCATGCGAGCGCAGGAGACTTCAGCCACGGGCGCCTGTCCGAACGGTCGCCCCGCGCACCGCCGCCGCCGCGCGCGAGCACACGCCGAACAGGCCCCGACAAAGGCCGTGATCCTCCGCACCCGCGGGCCTCGCCGCCGCGAGAGTGCGGTAGATTGCCGGCGATGTCGGCCGACACGCCCCACGACCCCGACGACCTCGACGACCGCGACGACGGCGACGCCCGCGACGGCGACAACGCCCGGGTGATCGTCGCCCCCCCCAAGGTCTCGCGCCACATCCAGCCGCTCGGGCCGCGCGTTCTCGTCCGCCTCGTCCGCGGCCCGGATCGCTCGGAGTCCGGCCTCTTCCTGCCGCCCGGCGCCAAAGAGGATCACAGCGAGGCGCTCCTCGGCGAGGTCATCGAGGTCGCGCGGGCGATGCCCAAGGGGGCGACGCTGCCCGACGACCTCGGCGACGACGACGACGGCGCCCACCCTGACCTCGGCGCCAACGTCAGCGGGATCCCTCTCGGCGCCCAGGTGCTCTTCGGCAAGGAGCACGGGGTGACGGTCCCGTGGGACGACAGCCTGCGGATCCTCGAGGTCCGCCGCGTCCTCGCGATCGTCGAGATCATCACCGAGGACAAGCTCCAATGATCCCGCGTCGCCTCGCCCCGCGCCTGCGCGCGCCGCAGCTCGCCGCCGCCGCCCTCGGCCTCAGCCTCGCCGCCCCCAAGGCCGCCCGCGCCCAGGCCCCCGAGGCGATCGATCGCCCGGCGACCGACGGCGTCGACCGGGTCTACAAGGACTACTCGGGCGAGGGCGACGCGAGCAGCATCGAGCTCAACCCGGCGCTGCTGTCGGCGGCCAAGGGGGTCGACCTCGCCCTCCTCGGCTACCGCTCGGTGAGCCCCTACACCCGCGGCACCGGCCTCGGCGGCTTCCTCAGCCTCAACCTCGGCCTCGGCGTCGCCACCGGCTTCGGCGTCCAGGCGATCCGCCCGCGCTTCGCCGGGGTCTACGACTTCGACGAGGCGCAAAACCCCGACCTCACCAAGATCTCCTGGGCCCTGAGCGCCGGCGACGCCAAGGTCGCGGCCCTCGGCGTCGCCGTCCACGGGGTCCGGGCCGCGAGCGAGTGGCTCCGCCGCCCCGACGTCGACGTCGGCCTCCTCATCCGGATCCGCAACTACGCCTCGCTCGGCGCGTCGGCCCGCTTCGGCCCCGTCGACCTGATCAGCGACGGCCTCGCCCCCGAGCTCGGCGTCGTCGGCGAGATGGCCTTCCGCCCGCTCGGCACGCGCATGGTCGAGTTCGCCGGCGGCGTCCGGGCGCGCTTCGTCGGCGATCCGACGGCGCCGCCGCTGTCCGGCCTCGACACCCTCGGCGTCTTCCCGCGCGGCCGCCTCGCCCTGCGCTGGCAGGGCATCGAGCTCCTCGGCGAGGTCGAGCAGGTGCGCACCCACGTCCTCGACGAGCAGACCAAGGAGCTCGTCACCTCGAACGCGGCGCTGCGCGGCTCGGTCGCCCTCGGGATCGCCTGGGACCTGATCAGCGTGCGCTCCGGCGTCCACACCGGCATCTCGCCGGGCGTCGACGGCGTCGGCTTCAGCGCCCACCTGTCGACGGCGCAGCAGGGCCGGGTCTACTGGCCGCGCCAGGTCGACGCCGAGCGCCTGCGCCTCAAGTCGGTGCAGAGCGAGCGCGACCTCATCGCCCTCCTCGAGCGCCTCGAGCGCGCCGAGAGGGCCGGCGAGCGCAGCGTCCTGGTCGTCGAGCCCGAGGGCGTGCAGCTCGGCTGGGCGAGCCTCGAGGAGCTCCGCCTCGCGCTGCGGCGGGTCCGCGACGCCGGCGGCCACGTCTTCGCCTACGTCGAGA
Organism: Myxococcales bacterium; assembly: GCA_020431135.1. GTDB lineage: Bacteria > Myxococcota_A > Polyangia > Nannocystales > Nannocystaceae > JADJRG01. The sequence goes on from JAGQIT010000286.1 coordinate 3,673, forward strand.
ACGCGTCGCTCAAGGAGTACTACGTCGCCTCGGTCGCCGAGCACGTCTACGTCCACCACGCCGGCGAGCTGTCGATCGTCGGCCTCAAGGCGCGCACCCTCTACTTCAAGGACGCGCTCGCCAAGCTCGGCGTCGCCGTCGAGGGGCTGCACATCGACGAGTACAAGTCGGCGCACGAGCGCTTCACCCGGACCGGCCCGTCGAAGGCCGACAGGGAGCAGCGCGACGCCTTCCTCGACGACATCTACGAGCGCGTCGTCTACGACGTCGCCCAGGCCCGCGGCCTCGGCCGCGCCGAGGTCATGCAGCTGATCGACGGCGCCCCCCTCGGCCCCGAGCAGGCCGAGCGCGGCCGCCTCGTCGATCAGGTCGTCTACCGCGACGAGCTCCTCGTGGAGGTAGGCAAGGCCCTCGGCGCCGAGGTCAAGTTCCGCAGCTTCGACGACACCGCGCCGGCCACCCCGACCTGGGCCGATCAGCCCTACGTCGCCGTCGTCCTCGTCGAGGGGACGATCCGCGACGGCGAGAGCCTCCGCGTCCCCTTCCTCGGCCTCGACTTCGCCGGCGCCGACACGATCGCCAAGTCGCTCCGCGAGCTCCGCGACGATCCGGCGTGCGTCGGCGTCGTCCTCCGCGTCAACTCGCCGGGCGGCTCGGCGCTCGCCTCCGACATCATCTGGCGCGAGGTCGAGCGCACCCACGCCGCCCACGCGAAGGACCCGCGCAACCCGCCGATCGTCGTGTCGATGTCCGACGTCGCGGCCTCCGGCGGCTACTACGTGGCGATGGGCGCCCCCCACGTCCTCGCCCAGCGCACGACCCTCACCGGGTCGATCGGCGTCGTCTCCCTCCACTTCGACGTCTCCGGCCTCCTGGCCAAGCTCGGGATCAGCGAGCACACGTTCACGCGGGGCAAGAACGCCGACCTCGGCGATCCCTACCGGCCGCTCACCGCCGACCAGCGGGCGCGCCTCGACGCGTCGATGACGCGGGTCTACGACCTCTTCCGCGAGCGCGTCGCCGCCGGCCGTGACATGACCCCCGAGCGCGTCCACGAGCTCGGCCGCGGCCACGTCTACTCCGGCGTCGACGCCCAGGCGCTCGACCTCATCGACGGCCTCGGCGGCCTGCGCGAGGCGATCGCCAGCCTCGCCCCGAGCGAGACGGGAGGGAGCTCCTCTCTGGAGGAGTACGAGCTCGATCCGGGCGTGCTCTCGGTGCTCACGGAGTACGAAGAACACCGCCTGCGCACCAACATCGCCCAGGGCGTGCCCCTCTATCGCCTGAAGGTCCGCTTCTCGCTGACCTCGATCGACACCGACCTCGAGG
>JAGQIT010000020.1 GCA_020431135.1 Myxococcales bacterium
AAGGGCGGGCGCTGCGAGGCCTGCCAGGGCGAGGGCGTCCGGCGGATCGAGATGCACTTCTTGCCGGACATCTACGTGACCTGTCGGACATGTGAGGGGCGCCGCTACAACCGCGAGACGCTCGCCGTGACCTACCGCGGCAAGAGCATCGCCGACGTCCTCGAGATGGCGATCGCCGACGCCTGCGAGTTCTTCCACAACCACCCGAACCTGCGCTCGAAGCTCGAGACCCTGCGCGACGTCGGCCTCGGCTACCTGACCCTCGGCCAGAGCGCGCTGACGCTCTCGGGCGGCGAGGCCCAGCGGATCAAGCTCGCCAAGGAGCTGGCGAAGAAGTCGACCGGCAAGACCCTCTTCATCCTCGACGAGCCGACGACCGGCCTCCACTTCGCCGACATCGCCGTGCTCCTCGGGGTCTTCGATCGCCTCGTCGACGAGGGCAACACCGTCGTCGTCATCGAGCACAACCTCGACGTCCTCGCCCACGCCGATCACATCCTCGACATCGGCCCCGAGGGCGGCGACGCCGGCGGCGAGCTGGTCGCCAGCGGCCCGCCGGAGATCGTCGCTCAGGTCGCGGCGAGCCACACGGGGCGTTACCTCGCGCGGCATCTCGGGCTCTGAGCGGCGGCGCTGGGCTCGTCGGCGCGCCGCGTGCATTCGCCGAGAACCCGCGATAGCGTGTCCGCCGATGACCGCGCCCACGCCCAGCCTCTCCCCGGTCGACGAGCTCGCCGCGATCCTCCGCCCCGCGGGCGGCGGCCTCTACTTGGTGTCGACGGGCCGCGCCGAGCAGCTCGCGCTCCAGCGCCGGCTCTACGCCGCGGATGACGACGCCGCCGTGGTCGCGCGCTGGCGCGACGCCCTCGCTCGGATCGCTGAGGCCAGGGCGATCATCCTCGGGGTCCCCTCGGACGTCGGCGCCGGCTTTCGCCGCGGCGCCAACCTCGGGCCGCAGGCGCTGCGCAGCGCCTGGCTCCGCGCCGACCCCGAGTGGCCCGAGCGCGCCGCTGACCTCGGGGTCGTCGACGTCGGCGACGTCTTCTGCGTGCCGCAGCTCCTCCACGACGCGATGCTCAGCGACGCCCAGCGGGCGGCGAGCGGGCGCGCGCTCTACCCGGACCTCGACCCGGCGATCGCGGCGACGCTGCCGGTCGCGCCGCTGTCGATCGCCGAGCGGGCGCTCGACCTGATCTTCGCGATTAACCCGCGGATAAAGCCGCTGGTCCTCGGCGGCGACCACTCGATCGCCTGGCCGGTGAGCGCCGCCCTCAGCCGCGCCCGCGCCGACCGCTGGGGGATCGTCCAGCCCGACGCGCACACGGACCTCCTCGCCGAGCGCCTCGGCGTCCGCTACTGCTTCGCCACCTGGTCGTACCACGCCAACGACCTCCTCGGCCGCGACGGGCGGATGGTCCAGGTCGGGATCCGGGCGTCGCGGCACGACCGCGGCCACTGGGAGGGCTCGCTCGGCGTGCGTCAGTTCTGGGCCGAGGACTGCCTCGCCGATCCGGCGGCGGCCCTCGACGCGATCCTCGCCCACCTCCGCGACCGCGGCGTCACCTCGGTCTATTTTTCGAACGACATCGACGGCACGGACGCGCGCTTCGCCGACGCGACGGGGACGCCGGAGAGCGGCGGCCTCGAGCCCGACTTCATCGTCGCGCTGATCCGCCGCCTCGGCGCCGAGATCGGCCTGTGCGCGGGGGATCTCGTCGAGCTCGCGCCGCCGCTCGGGACCACGGCGGCGAGCCGCGAAGAGAGCGTCGCGCTCGGGCTGCGCTACGTCCGCGAGACGCTCGGGGCGATGCTCGGCGCCGACGTCCGCGGCGGCTGACCGCGGCCTCGCGCAGCGGGCCAGCGCGCGGGCGAGGAGCGGAGCGCGACGCGGGCGAGGAGTCGGAGGCGGCGTGACCAGCCGGCGAGCTTGGGCGAACGCGGGGTCGAGCGCGCACGGGCGCCGCGCGTCACGACACTCGGTCGCGCCCCTTGTGCTGACCGCGGCGGGGGGCGATGGTTGGCGGAGAACGGCGTCCGCCGCTTCGGAATCCATGTCGCGCTCCGCCACCCAGCTCCGCATCGCGCTCCTCGCCGGCGTCGCGCTGGCGGCCTGCGGCGGCGATGACTCGGCGAGCGTCGACGCCGCGACGGAGAGCACGGCGAACGCCACGGACACGGGCACGGGCGCGGACACCGGGACGGAGACGGACATGGACACCGACGGCGAGGCGGCACCGCGCCGCTGCGTCGCCCCCGAGGGGATGGGCTCGCCGACGACGATCGCCGCCGCCCTCGAGCTCCTGGGCGCCCTGCCTGAGCCGGTCACCGTCGCCTGCGTCGTCGAGAGCCTCGACCGGCCGCTGGCGATCAACGCGACCTCGAGCACCTTCAGCGCCCAGCCGGCGGCCGGCGGCGAGAGCCCGCGGATCTTCATCTTCGTCGCCGACGGGGCGCTTCTCCTCTCGGTGGTCCCCGACGGCGACGGCGCGCCGCTCCTCGAGTTCGGCCAGGCCTCCGGCTACGCCGAGGGCGAGTCCCTCAAGGGCGAGCTGCACATGCCGGTCGCGCTGCCGATCCCCGCCGACAAGCCCTACGCCCACCTGCGCTACACCGAGGCCGTGACGAGCTGCGGCGTCTGCCACCGCGACGAGCGGCTCGCCGCGGAGATCGACCACCCGAACGCCTTCGTCTCGCGCGCCCTCCGACCCGACCCGATGCGCGACGTGCCGCTCGCCGAGCTCGAGCTCGAGTGGACCCTGTGCGACGCCGACGCGACGCCCGAGCGCTGCGCGGTGCTCGACGCGGTCTTCAACCACGGCCCGGTCGAGGCCCGCGACTTCCCCGAGGACTTCGCGACGATCTTCGATCCCTGAGCGGAGACCGCTCAGGTCATCGCCTGCAGCCCCTCCTGATCGAGGAGGACGACGGTCCGCCCGAGGAGGTCGAGGAGCTGCTTCTTCTTAAACTGCGCGAGGGTCAGGGAGATCGTCTCGCGCGTCGAGCCGATGAGGTTGGCCATCTCTTGGTGGGTGATCTTGAGGCCGATCTGCACGCCCTGGTCGCACTCGACCCCGTACTGGTCGGCGAGCTCGATCAGGAGCGCGGCGAGCTTGGCGTGGACGTCGCGGAAGACCAGGTGCTCGAGCTTGGTCTCCATCTGCCGGCGGCGCTGACCGACCACCGTCGCGAACTTGAAGGTGAAGTTCACGTCGGCCATGAGCAGCTCGTGGAAGAGCTCGCGCGGCAGCTCGGTGATGATCGCGTTCTTCATCGCCTCGGCCATCTCCTCGCGCGGCGCCTCGTCGAAGACGCACAGCTCGCCGAAGAGCTCGCCGGCGCCGCGGTAGGCGAGGGTCAGCTCCTTGCCGTCACGCGAGACCTTCGAGCACTTGACGCGGCCGCCGTTGATAAAGAACACGCGGTCGCCGGGATCGCCGGGGAGGTAGATGACCTGGCGGCGGCGGATCTCGCGGATCTCGACCTGCGTGGCCAGGTCCGCGAGCTTCTCCTGCGGGATGTCCTCGAGGAGCGGAATCTTCCGCAGGTACCAGAGGGCGCGCTTCTCGTCTTTCGTCGTCGGCGTGTTCACGGGGTCTTCTCAGGGGCTGCGTACGGTACGCCAACTCACGAAGTCGCGCAATCGTGTAGCCCAGACGACAATTCTTTTGGGGTTAGTAAATCACCGGCTTTTCAAACGCCGTATTAACCCCGCGATCTGCGCGATTTCGTCGAACGGCGTACGATGCCCAGATCTTCGGTCTTGGGCGCGATCCTGCCCGGCGGCCGACGCACGCCAGGAGTGCTAGGCTCGTCGGTCCCCATGTCGACCGACGCCGGTCTGCCACACGCGATCCGGAGGCTCCTCTACGACGCTGACCTCGACCTCGAGGCGCCGTACACCGCCCGGATCTTCACCAACCGCGATCTCCCCTTCGAGCGGGTCCTCGCGGTCGGCTTCGACATGGACTACACCCTGGCGATCTATCGCCAGGCCGAGCTCGAGCGCCTGTCGCTCGAGACGACCGTCGCCAAGCTCCGCGCCCGCGGCTACCCGGCGGAGATCGAGGCGATCCGCGCCGACCCGGAGTTCGCGGTCCGCGGCCTGATGGTCGACAAGACCTTCGGCAACGTCATCAAGATGGACCGCCACGGCTACGTCGGCACCGCCTACCACGGCAAGCGGATGCTCTCGCGGCCCGAGCGAAAGGCGCTCTACCGGGCCCAGCGCCTCGGCATGGAGCAGGAGCGCTTCGCCCCGGTCGACACCCTCTTCGCGCTCCCGGAGGTCAACCTCTTCGCCGAGATCGTCGACCTCATCGACGCGTCGCCGGAGCTGTGGAACCCGCACGCGCCGCCGACCTACGCCAAGGCCTGGACCGACGTCCGCGAGTGCATCGACCTCTCGCACCAGGACGACACGATCAAGGGCCACATCATGGCCGACCCGAGCCGCTACTTCGAGCTCGACCCCGAGCTCGGGTCGACGCTCCACAAGTTCCGCTCGGCGGGCAAGCGCCTCTTCCTCCTGACGAACTCCTTCTACCCCTACACCGACGCGGTGCTCACCTACCTCCTCGGCGGCCAGCTCTCGACCTACGAGACCTGGCACGCCTACTTCGACTGGATCATCGTCGGCTCGGGCAAGCCCGGCTTCTTCACCGGGCAGCAGCCCTACCAGGAGCTCGACGTCAAGGGCCGGCCGATCGGCGACCCCGTCGGCGAGCCGCGGCGCGGGCGGATCTACCAGGGCGGCAACCAGGCCGGCCTCATGGCGTCGATGGGGATCTACGCCGACGAGGTGCTCTACGTCGGCGACCACATCTACG
>JAGQIT010000287.1 GCA_020431135.1 Myxococcales bacterium
GCTGGGCCACGAGGGCTGCCCCTGCGGCCAGGGCGGCGCCTGCCTGGTCGGCCTCCAGTGCATCTCCAACGCCTGCATCGACCCGTCGACGGTCGACTCGACGAGCTCCTCTGCGAGCGCGACGGACGGCTCCGGCGGCAGCGCGGGCGACGACGGCCTGTGCATGAAGAACAGCGACTGCGCGAGCGACGAGGTCTGCTACAGCGACGCCTGCTTCCTCATCGACGACCTCTACTTTGAGGTCGCGGTCTACAGCTTCGAGCCGCCGAGCTGCGCCGACGGCTGGGGCGACGCCGAGCTCTACTTTGACTTCTTCCAGGGCGGCGAATTCATCAGCTCGTCATCGATCTCGGGCTGCCCCGGCGAGTGGTGGGACGAGCCCGTCCACTACGATCCGCACCTCTCCTTCCAGCTCGACTTCTGGGAGTCCGACGCCTTCGATGACGACTTCCTCACCACGCTCTGCTGGGGGAATGTCGTGTGTGAGGAGGTCCCTGACGCGGTCCTCCGCGACCGCTGGTGGACCGGCCCCGACAGCAGCGGGGACTTCTCCTATGTCATCGAGTTCGCCCCGACCTTCCTCTAGCCCAGGAGCCCGCGACATGACGCAAGGTACACGCCGCCCCCTCGCCACCCGCGCCCGCGCGGCCGCCCTCTGCGGCCTCGCCGTCGTCGGCTGCACCCCGGAGATCGAGCTCGACGAGCTCCCCCGCGCCTTCTCCGACGCCTACTGCGATCGCGCCGTCGAGTGCGGCGAATTCGACGACGCCGACTTCTGCGCGGGCCTCTCGGGCATCGAGCGGGAGGTGGAGCTGTGGTGGCTGACGGCCGACGTCCGCCGGGCGCTCGCCAACGGCACGACGATCTACGACGGCGAGGCCGCATACGCCTGCGTCGAGGCCGTGCGCGACGCGAGCTGCCTCCCGCTGGGCTTCGAGCGGGCGTTCTACGCCGACGCCTGCGGCGAGATGTTCCACGGGACGCTCGCTAACGGCGAGCTGTGCTGGACCAGCGAGCAGTGTGAGTCGCTCGCCTGCGACGTCGACTACCTCGCCTGCGACGCGGCCTGCTGCGCCGGCACCTGCACGCCGACCCCGAGCGCCGTGCTCGGCCAGCCGTGCCCGGCCGGCTACTGCGTCGACGACTCGATCTGCGGCGACAGCGGGTTCTGCCAGCTGCGCGGGGGCATCGGCGCCCCGTGCTACAGCGACTACGTCTGCGCCGACGGGCTTACCTGCCTCGGCGGCGGCTGCTCCGTGCCGCGCGAGCTCGGGCAGCCCTGCGTGGACGAGGAGTGCGGGCCCATCGGCGTCGCCTGCGACGTCACGATCAACACCTGCGTCGGGGTGCTCTACGCCGGCGAGCTGTGCAACCCGAGCGTCGACCTCTGCGGCTACGGCCTCGCCTGCGACGCCGCGACCAACAGCTGCCGCGGCGGCTCCGGCGTCGGCGGGCCATGCCTCTCGGACTATGACTGCGGCGACGCCTCGCTCTACTGCGACGGCGGCGACGGCTTCGACGTCGAGGGGAGCTGCCGGCAGCTCAAGGCCAACGGCGCGGCCTGCCTCAGCTACTCCGAGTGCCAGAGCTGGCACTGCAACGCCGTCGGCCTGTGCGGCGACGCGCCGAGCTGCGTGCCGTAGCGGACCGCGCGAGCGTCTCGTCGACGCAGCCTGGACCGACGAGCGCCGCGCGAGACCACCCGACGCGCCCGCTTCGCGCATCGACGCGCCCGCCGACGCCGAGCGAGCCTGCGCGCCAAGGCGCGCGTTTGGCCGACGAAGGACCCCAGCGTGCGCGAGCGAGGCGCTGGGCCGCGGACCGGGTCACACGGGCCGTCTTCCGCGCGACGAGGCGCGAGCGACCTCCCCGCGGACCGCGGGCGCGGCCTGCCCCTGGCTCGCCGCCGAAAAAGAGGCGACGATGCCCCGATGGACCGCGCGCGCCGACCCGCCCTCGCCCTCGCCCTCCCGCTGGCGCTCGCGTTGAGCGCGTGCTTCGGGGTGAGCGGCTGCAAGATGGCCGACCGCGAGTCCGGCTACGCCGCCGAGGCGAAGATGGACGACATGGCCGGGGCGCCCGCGGGGGGCAAGGACTCCGGGTCGTCGAAGGTCTCGACGTGGAAGCGCTCGTCGCTCGTCCCCCACTCGTCGACCCTGAAGGTCGGCGACTCCGAGGAGCTCGACCTCCTCGCGCTCCACGCCAAGGTCAAGGTCGACGGGCCGCGGGCGCGGGTCGTCCTCGACTACTACTACCAAAACCCGCACCCGCGGCAGCTCGAGGGGACCTTCAAGGTGCGCCTGCCGGAGGGGGCCTCGCCCTACTTCTTCGCCTTCGGGGAGACCCGCGCGGTGGCGCCTGGGCTGCCCCCCGCGGCGCCGCCGGAGCTGGCGGTCGCGCGGGCGATGGGCACCGAGCCGAAGGCGATCCTCGACGCCCGGCAGGCGGCGTGGACCGGGCCCAAGGAGGCGCGGATGGTCCCCAAGGTCAAGGCCGCGCAGGCCTACGGCGACACGGTCCGCCGCTCGGTCGACCCGGCGCTGATGGAGTGGGCCGGCGCGGGGGTGTTCTCGGCGCGGGTCTTCCCGCTGGCGGCCGAGCGCGAGCACAGGATCGTCTTCGCCTACGACGTCGATCTGATCGCCGCGGGGGACGACCTCGAGCTCGCCTTTGATCTCCCGGCGAAGCTCACCTACGTCGTCATCGACGTCGACGCGGCGGAGCTGCCGAAGTCGGCGCAGACGCTCGACCCGCCGGTCGAGGGCGAGCGCTACGACGGCCGCGTCTACTACCGGATCAGCCAGCCGAAGGAGCGACAGGTCAAGCTGCGCTACGAGGCGCCGCCGACGGTCGTGCTCAGCGGCGCCGACGTCGACGTCGGGCCCTACTTCGCGACCAGCTTCGTCCCCGCGCTGCCGGCGAAGGCGGCGACCGGCGGCGCCAAGCGGGCGGTGCTGCTGCTCGACACGTCGCTGAGCGCCAACCCCGACGGCTTCAACGTCTGGCTCAAGCTCGCCGAGGCGCTCCTCGCCGAGAACCGCGACGCGATCGACGAGTTCGCGGTTCTCTTCTTCAACGTCGAGGCGACCTGGTGGCGATCGGCCTGGACCGCGAACACGCCCGAGGCGACCGCGGCGCTCCTGAGCGACGCGGGGGCGCTCGCCCTCGAGGGCGCGACCGACCTGGCGACGGCCCTCGAGGTCGCCAGCGCCCCGCCCTTCGCCGGCGACGCGCCGGCGCCGATCGACCTCTTCCTCCTCTCGGACGGCGCCGCGACCTGGGGCGAGGCCGACACCCAGATCGCCGCCCGGGTGCTCGGCGACGGGCGCACGCTCTTCGCCTACCGCACGGGGCTCGCCGGCACCGACGGCGCGGCCCTCGACCTCCTCGCCCGCGAGAGCGGCGGCGCGGTGTTCTCGGTGGTCGGCGAGGCCGAGGTCCCGCAGGCGGCCAAGGCCCACCGCGCGACGCCCTGGCGCCTGACCAGCCTGAGCTACGAGGGGGCGCGCGACCTCCTCGTCGCCGGGCGCCCGCAGGCGATCTTCCCCGGCCAGCGCCTCAAGCTCGTCGGCCGCGGCCAGCCGCCCGTCGACGCGCCGATCGTCCTCGGCCTGACCCAAGGGACCGGCGAGAAGGCGAAGGCGATCGAGCTCAAGACGACGCCGGCGCACGCCGTCGCCTCGACGCTCGCGCCGCGGGCCTACGGCGAGGTCGCGGTCGCCCAGCTCGAGGAGCTCGGCCTCGCCACGGCCGACACCGCGACCCCCTACGCCCTCCACTTCCGCGTCACCGGCCAGAGCGCGTCGCTGCTGATGCTCGAGACCGAGGAGGACTACCGGCGCCACGACATCAACCCGCAGGCCGACGCGATCGTCGTCGCCAAGCGCCTGGCCTCGGAGGTCGTCGACGCGGCGCTCGCCGAGCTCGGGGCGCTGCTGCGCGACCCGAAGGCGCGCTTCGTCGCCTGGCTGCGCAGCGTCGGCCAGCGCTCCGGCGTCGCCGTGAGCCTGCCGCAGGCGCTGATGGTCAGCCTCGAGGACCTGCAGGCGGACGCCTTCACGGTCCCGGCCGAGCGCCTGCAGATCAAGGGCCGCGCGCGCGACGGCCTGCCGCCGAGCTACGTCACGGCGCTCGCCGAGCGCGAGCTCACCTACGACATGGTCAACGCCGAGGCGCTGCGCCGGGTCGACGCCCTCGGCCGCGACGACGCGATCAAGGCCTACTCGTCGCTCGTCGAGCACAGCCCCGGCGACGCCGTCCTCGCCCGCGACGTCGGCTACTCGATCCTCCAGCAGGGGCGCCCGGCGCAGGCCTACCACCTCTTCCGCCGGGTCGCCGACGCCCGCCCCTACGAGCCGCAGAGCTACCGGGCGATGGCCCGCGCCCTCGAGCGCGCCGGTCGCCCGGAGCTCGCGATCGCCAACTACGAGATCGGCCTCAGCGGCCGCTGGGACGCCCGCTTCGGCGACTTCGAGACGATCCTGCGCTACGACTACGTGCGCCTCCTCGGCCAGATCGCCCGCGGCCAGGTGAAGACGCCGCTGGTGACCTACGCCGAGGCCCGCCGCCGCGAGCTCTCGAGCGCGGTGACGATCGGCGCCGACCTGGTCGTGATGATCACCTGGAACACCGACAACACCGACGTCGATCTCCACGTCATCGAGCCCTCGGGCGAGGAGTGCTACTACAGCCACCCCAACACCCGCAGCGGCGGCGCGATCAGCCGCGACGTCACCCAGGGCTACGGCCCCGAGATGTACACGCTCGAGCGCGCCCCCAAGGGCAAGTACCAGATCATCGCCCACTACTTCGCCAGCGACGCCAACCGCATGAGCGCGCGGACGAAGGTCGAGGTCGGGATCTACGAGAAGTTCGGCACGCCGCAGGAGCGCCTGCGCGAGCGCGTCGTGGTACTCGAGAGCGGCAAGGACAAGCACCTCATCGACACCGTAGAGATCGGCGGCGCAGCGGTCGCCCGATGAGCCATGGAGGCCCCTATGAACAGCGAAGAAGACGAGACCAGACAGGAGCTATGGCGCGACGCGACGCTCGTCGCCTCCGCCCCCCGATTCGCGATCAGCGAGCTCTTCCGCCGGCAGCGCGAGGCCGCCGCGACGCTCGAGCTGCGGCTCGTCGACGAGCACGAGACGCGGACGATCGCCCGGATCATCGGCGCGCCGCCGGACCTCGCGGGCGCGCGCCGCCGCGACGCCGACGGCGACGACGAGGCGAGCGAGCCCGCCCCTGCGCTCTACTTCATGTGCCTCGACCGCCTGCGCGACGCCCTCGGCGCGGAGCACCTCTGGTACCTCGACATCGAGCTGTCGGAGGACGGCGAGATCGTCGGCTTCACGCAGACGCTGTGGGACGTCGCGGCGGATCGCCGGCTCATGGAGGTCACGCGCGACGGCGGCGGCGAGGTCCTCGCGATCGAGAAGGACTTCGCGGTCGGCGAGCTCGACTTCACGATCCACTACGACAGCCAGTCCAACGTCGTCGACATCGTCGAGTACACCTACGACGCCGAGGACTGGTACATGGACGACCTCGTCCCGCGCTTCGACGATCAGGCGTTCTACGCCGACGCGCTCGCGCTCCCGTCGCGCTTCGGGCCGAAGGCGACGGTCCCCGACATACCGCCGTTCCCCGGCTTCTAGCGCGGGGGCGCGCGGACGCGCCGCGCGGAGGACGGGGACACGCGACCGGACGCGGCCCCTGCGGTACGATTGCGCGGTGATCTACGACAGCCTCGAGGCGATGATCGGCGCGACGCCGATGCTCCGCCTGCGCCGCCTGTGCGCCGCCCACGACGTCGACGTCGACCTCCTCGCCAAGCTCGAGACCCACAACCCCTACAGCCTCAAGGACCGCCCCGCGCAGGCGATGATCGACGACGCCGAGCGCCGCGGCCTCCTGCGCCCTGGCGGGACGATCGTCGAGGCGAGCTCGGGCAACGCCGGCATCGGCCTGACGTGGATCGGCCGCGGCCGCGGCTACGAGGTCGTGATCTGCATGTCCGAGCTGATGAGCGACGACCACAAGCGGGTCCTCCGGGCCCTCGGCGCGCGCCTCGAGCTGACGCCGGCGAGCGCCGGGATCCGCGGCGCACGCGAGCGCGCCAAGGAGCTCGCGGCGTCGCTGCCGAACGCGGTGTACATCGAGCAGCACCACAACCCGGCGAACGCCGAGTGCCACGCCGCGACCACCGGCGAGGAGATCTGGCGGGGCTCCGCCGGCGCCGTCGACCTCCTGGTCCACGGCCTCGGCACCTGCGGCACCCTGGTCGGCGCCGCCCGGACCCTGAAGGCGCACAAGCCGAGCGTCCGCTGCGTCGGCTTCGAGCCCGCCGAGGCGCCGCTGATCAGCGAGGGGCGCTTCCAGGCGCACCGCCTCCTCGGCATCGGCCCGGGCTTCGTCCCGAAGCTCTACGACCCGGCGGTCGTCGACGAGGTGATGCACGTGCGGGTCGCCGACGCCTTCGCCATGTGCCGCGAGGTCGCCGACCGCGAGGGGCTCCTCGTCGGGATCACCACCGGCGGCTCGATCCACGCCGCCCTCGAGCTCGCCCGCCGACCGGAGCACCGCGGGGCGACGATCGTCGTCATCGTCGCCGACGCCGGCAAGGACTACCTCAGCGTCGACGGGCTCTTCGCTACGGACGCAGTGGAAAGGTCAGACTAGTCAGCGCGCGCGCAGGCGCGCGAGGGAGGGAGCGGGAGTGTCGGAGGTTCAAGGTCAGGAGGCGGGGCTCTTTCCGAGGCGCGGCGAGGCGCAGCTCGCCGACGCCGAGGTCGTCCGGCGGCTCGCCGGGATCGCCGCGCGCTACCCCGAGATCGTCGTCATCATCTCGCCGCCGCGGTGCTCGTCGACGGCCTTCGCGCGCGTCTTCTGGGAGCACCCGGAGGTCCGCTACTACTGCCACGAGCCCTTCGAGGTGACCTACTACGACGACGCGCCGCTCGCCGACGTCGCGGCCAAGCTCGAGGCGCCGATCGATCTCGCCGCGCGCTACAAGCCCGAGGTCCGCGGCGAGGCGCTGGTGATCAAGGAGATGCCCTACCAGGTCGGCGCCCGGATCGACGCCCTCCTCGACCTCGCCACGCGGCCGGTGATCTTCTTGATGCGCGACCCTCGGCTGAGCATCGCGTCGCGGATACGCAAGAAGATCGAGGGCGGCGAGCGCCCGCAGTACCCGTTCATCGAGTCCGGCTGGCGCCTCCTCGAGGCGCAG
>JAGQIT010000288.1 GCA_020431135.1 Myxococcales bacterium
GGACGCGGGCTCGGCGAGCGCCGCCGGGCTCAGGGAGAGGGCCCGCTTCGGGGCGCTGACGCCGTCGTCGCGGACGTTCTGCGGCCGGGTGAAGGCGAGCTCGGCCTCGATCTCGGTTGCGCGTGCGATCTCGACCTCCGCGGGGGCTGCGGTCCTGAGCGTAGCAGAGCCCAGGCCCGGCGTCGGCGGATGCAGGGAGCGGTCGGGACGACTCGGGCGGATCCGCGGAATCGACGCGTTGCGGCCCTGATCTCGACGATCGGGGGCGCGTCGACGACGACGGTCCGCGGGTCTCGTCACGACCGGCTCGCGGCCCGCGTGTCGGCGTCGCAGCGGATGCAGAGGTCGCCACAGATCGCCTCAAGAGTGCCTACAATCCGGGTATGCGCCGCGCTCGCGATCTGGTGGTGACGATCCTCCTCTCCGCTCCGGTCGTCGTCGCGTCGTCCGCCTGCGGTCCGAAGTCGCCGGGCGATGAGGAGCCCGCGGTGGTGTCTGTGGCCCCCGGCGGCGGCGCGGCCCAGCCCGAGCCGGTCGCCCCTGCACTCGAGGGCAAGGCCGCGCCCGCCGAGCTCGAGGCCAACGCGGGTGAGGGCAAGGCCGCGTCGTCGGTCTACTCGACCCGGACCGCGCCGGCCTACGCCGACGAGAAGGCGGCGCCGGCCGAGGTCGAGACGATCGCGCCGGCGAGCGACGCGAAGCTCGTCGTCAGCGACAGCAAGCGCGTCGACGACGGCAAGTCCGCGACCGACGGTGACAGCAAGGAGAGCGCGCCGCCGGCCTACGACGGCAAGGCGGCGCCGGCCGAGGAGGCCCGCGACGACGAGCGCCCGAAGGGGGCGCACGCGGTCCCGGTCGCGCGCCGCGACGACCTCGGCAAGCCGGGCCAGGGCAAGCCGCTCGCCGCGGTCGCGGCCTTCGTCGCCGCCGTCGACGAGAGCAACCGCGAGGCCGCCGCGGCGCTGATGACCGAGGGCTGCGTCGAGCGCGAGCGCAGCTGGGACAAGTCGTTCACCAAGGCGATCTTCGACCGCGGCCTCCGCTTCCACATCATCAAGCTCCGCGACGAGTCGATCGAGGGCGACCGCGCGAGCGTCCGCCTCGGCGTCGTCTTCCTCGATTCCGCGGGCGAGCCGGACAACGAGGGGATGTCCTTCACGCTGGTCAAGCGTGAGGGCGTCTGGTGGATCGACGAGATCCGCTGAGGTGCGAGCTGCGGGGACTCGAGCGCCGGGGTGGGCGACACAATATGTCCTCTCGGACAGGTCGCTTGAGCTAGGGGAGAGCCGATTGAGTCGACGCGCGCGCTCGATGTTCGCTCGACCGGCCAGAGGTCGCAGCACCTCGAGTACGGCGACGCCGCGACGCGACCGAGGGCCGACGACCCCTGCGCGTGGGCACGCGCCGCACGCTCGGACACCCACCTATGGGCTGTGGGCCGCAGACCTGGCGCCCCGGTGCGCGATCGGAGCGGGCGCGCGCTGACGGCTGCGTGCTAGGATGGCGCCTGTGAGCGGTCGCGATCCGCTGGCGGCTTCGACGGATCTCGCGCTCGCCGCGACGCACGAGCACACGCCGGGTGAGGCCGAGGCCGCGGGCGGCGTCGATCCGACGATCGACTCGGGCCCCGCCGACGGGCGGACGGCCGGGCCTCGCGTCGCCGCGGGGGTGATCCTCGAGGGGCGCTACGAGCTCGTCCGCTGCCTCGGCCGCGGCGGGATGGGCGAGGTCTGGTTGGCCCGCCACCGGACGCTCGAGCAGGACGTCGCGATCAAGCTCCTCGCCGCCCCGGCGCCGACCGGGACCATGGCCCGCGAGCGCTTCCTCCGGGAGGCGCGGGCGTCGGCGGGGCTGCGCCACCCGGGGATCGTCTACGTCCAGGACTTCGGGACGATCGCCGACGATCACCCCTACATCGTCATGGAGTTCCTCGCCGGCGAGTCGCTCGCGGCGAAGATCGCCGAGGGGCCGCTGCCGTGGCCGGAGGTCGTGGCGATGCTCGAGTCGATCGCCGCCGCCCTCAGCTTCGCCCACAGCCGCGGCGTCGTCCATCGCGACCTCAAGCCGAGCAACGTGTTCCTGGCCGAAGGACCCGATGGTGACGTGCAGCTCAAGGTGATCGACTTCGGGATCGCCAAGCTCTGCGGTGACGAGGTGGCGGCCGACGGGATGTCGACGCAGACCGGCGTGATCGTCGGGACGCCGGCGTACATGAGCCCGGAGCAGGTCAACGACGCCCCGGTCGACGCGCGCGCGGATCTCTACAGCCTCGGCTGCGTCGCCTACGAGATGCTGACGGGGGCCGTCCCCTTCTCGGGCTCGTCGACGGCGCTCCTGGTCAAGCACGTCTCGGAGCACCCGCCGGCGCCGAGCGAGCGGGCGCCGCACGCCGGGATCCCGGCCGATCTCGACGCGATCGTTCTCCGCCTCCTGCGTAAGAAGCCGGAGAACCGCTTCGCCTCCTGCGGCGAGCTGCGCGACGCGCTGCGCAAGGTCGCCAGCGGGGCGCCGCCCGTGGACGTGCCGAGGGAGTCGCTCATTCCCCTCTCCGAGGGCCGGTTGATGAGCGCGGCGGCGGCGGGGCGCTCGACGGCGAAGGGGCAGCTCCTCCTGCTCCTCGGCATCGCGCTGGTCAGCGCGGGCGTCGCTACGGTCGCGACCGTGACCCTGGGCGGGCGCGCGGGGGCTCAGGAGGAGGTGGAATTGGCGGACCCAGGGGCTGCGCCTGCCGCTCCCGAGCCGGCGACGCCTCGAGCGCGGCACAGGTCGAAGAGGCAGGCGGCGAAGGACAAGGGGAACGAGCGGGCTGGGTCCGGCGCCGAGGCGACGGCGGGGTCGACCTCGGTGGGGTCGACCACCACGGCGGGGTCGACCACGGAGGTGCCGGGCGGCGCGGCGGACGACGACGCGGAGGAGTCGACGGGGGTCGACGTCGCCGCGGCGGAGGTCGAGTCCGCGCCGGCGAAGGGGGACGCTGCGCCGCGCAAGCCGAGGCCGCGGCGGTCCGATGCGGACGCGGCGGAGCCCGAGTCCGAACGCGATCCAGAGCCCACGCCAGAGCTTGCGTCGGAGCCGGACGCCGCGGACGATCCCTCCTGGGAGGAGGCGCGCGGGCTCAAGAGCCCCTTCGAGCGGTGAGCGGATGTCGACGAGCAGCCCCACACTCGCCCTCGTGATCGGCCTCAGCTCCGCGCCGATCGTCCCCAGCGATCGCGGGGTAGCGACGCCGACGGCGGTCGTGCCCGGGTCGGAGTCGGCGACGTCGGCGGCGACGGGGCTGCCGACGATCGAGAGCGACGCGATCACCGAGGCCAAGCGGATCCACGCGCGCGGCCGCGTCGCCTTCGACCTCGCCGACTACGACGCGGCGATCGCCC
>JAGQIT010000289.1 GCA_020431135.1 Myxococcales bacterium
ACGCGCTCGCGCTCCTCCTCGACGGGCTCGACGAGGTGCCGTCGGGGCGGCGCGACGCCTGCGGCGCGGCGATCAACGCGTACCGCGACGAGCACGGCGTCGCGGCGATCGCCGTGACCTGCCGCGAGGACGAGGGCGTCGAGCTGCGCGCGCCGCTGCAGCTCGACGACGCGGTCGCCCTCCGGCCGCTCACTCAGGCCGCCGTCGTTGACGCGCTGCCGGTCGCGCTGCGCGGGTCGCTCGCGGCCGACCCGGCGCTGCGTGACCTGGCGAGGCAGCCGCTCTTCCTCGGGATCCTCCGCCAGCTCGACGCCGCAGACGTCGCCGCGATCGAGGGGGCGGGCGAGCTGGAGGCGCGGCGGCTCGCTGTCTTCGATCGCTACGTCCGCGGCGCGCTGACCCGCGTGCGGTCCTACTCCGGGGTCGAGGCCGCGGGGGGAGCCGCGCCTGCGCTCGCGGGCGGCGACGAGGGGAGGGCGCTGCGCTGGCTCGCCTGGCTCGGGCGGGCGATGACCCGCGGGCGCGGCGTCTTCCTCCTCGAGGAGCTCCAGCCGCGCGACCTCGCGACCGCCAGGGCGCGCTGGGTCTACGTCGCCCTCACCCGGGGCGTCGTCGCGGCGGCGCTCTTTGCTTGGCTCCTCCTCTTCGGTCGCGGTGGCGGGTGGCGCGAGCTGACGGCGCTGGGGGTCGCCGCGGCGGTCGTCCTGACGATCGCGGGCGGGCGCCTGCTCGCCGGTGACGCGCGGGGCATCTCGACCGGAGGCTGGCGGTCGAGCGCGGCGATCCTCGTCGCGGTGCCCGCGCTCTTCGCGGGCGTCGCCTTGCTCATGGTCCCGGAGGCCCGGGCCGAGCCGCGCGCTTGGTTCACGCCGGCGCGGCTCGCCGTCGCCGGCGTCGTCACGATCGCCTGTGCGATCGGACATGTTGTTCGGCGGGGCCAGCTCGCGCGCGGGCGCGACGTCGTCGCGCCCGAGACCCGCCGCTTCGACCGCCGCCGCTTCGGCTGGCTCGTCGCCCTCGTCGCGGTCCTCCCGGCGCTCGCCGTCGGCGGGGTGCTGTCGTGGCGAGCCGCCGAGGCGGCGGTGGTCTGGGACGTCGACAGCGGCGCTCGGCGGGCGCTCGACGCCGACCTCGCGCACACGACCCGGGCGCTGGGGTGGACCGCCGACGGCCGCCACGTCGTCATCAACCGCTACGAGCGCGCGAAGATCGTCGACGTCGACCGCGACCTCGTCGTCCGCGAGCTCGAGGGCTGGATCCTGGCGATCTCCGCGGACGGCCGCGAGGTCGTCGGCGACACCTCCGAGGGGCTGAGGAGCTGGAGAACGGACGCCTGGGACGCCCCGCTGGCGATCGACCTCGGCGAGCGCGGCGCGTGGCGCTTCCCCCTCGAGCTCAGCGCGGACGGTCGCTCGCTCCTCGTCGGCGTCGGCGCGGACGGGGACCGGGAGGCCAGCGGGCACCTCCTCCTCAGCGCGGAGGACGGCCGCGTCCTCCGCGTCTTCCCGCCGGCCTGTGCGGCGCCGGGGGGTGAGCCCGCCTCCTGCACGGAGTCGCTGCGCTGGAGCGGCGATCGTCGCCACCTCGTGCGGACGCGCGGCGACGGCGAGGTCGAGGCCTTCGCCGTCGATCCGCAGCGCGGGCTCGTCTCTGTCGAGGCGGCGGAGCTCGACGACTCGACCGCGGTGGGAGCGATCTGCGAGGCCGCGGTGGAGGGCGGCGGCGCGACGATCGAGCGCGTGACGCCCGACGCCGCGGGTGATCGGGTCGCGCTCGTCATCGACGCCGTCGACGGCCCGCGCACGGAGGTCTGGGACGTGGCCGCGCGGGCTCGGCTCCTCCGCGCGCCGGGGAGGGGCGCGCTGTCGCCGGACGGCGCCCGCCTCTTCACCCATCGGAGCGTCAGCGCGCCGCTGCCGGTCTCCGCGGCGAGCCTCGTCGCTGGCCTCCTCCTCGCGCTTGCGCTCGCCTTCCGTCCTGGCGTCGATTCGGGCCGGGCGCGGGTCAACGAGGGGATCCGCCGCTCGCTCTGGCGGGCGCTCGCGGCGTTCGTCGGCGGGCTCCTCGTGGTCGTCGCGCTCGTCCTCGGCTACGGCGCCTCGCAGGGGCTTATTCGCGGGGGCGCGCTCGCTACGCCGCTCTTCTTCGCCGTCGTCGTCGGGATCGCGGTCGGGGCCGCGGTTGCCCTCGCGGTCGGCGGCTTCGCGGCGCTCGGGCACGCGATCCTGCGTCTCCTCCTCGCGCGCGAGGGCGCGGCGCCGCTGGCCTACGGGCGCCTCCTCGAGCGGGCGACCGAGCGCGCGCTCCTCCGCCGCGTCGGCGGCGGGTACGTCTTCTATCACCGCCTCCTCGCCGAGTACTTCGCGGCGCACGCCGAGCGCCGGCTCGCCGCGGGCCGGCGCGCCGACGCGGAGTAGCCGCGCTCGCGGCGGACGCCATGGATGTCCTAATGGACATGTCTTTCCGCTGGAGGCGAGGGGCGGCGCGTTGGCCTTGCGAAGGATCCTGCGGAGATTCGCGCCGCTCGCCCGCGGCCAGTCGCCGCAGCGGGTCTCGAGCTCGTCCCGATGCGACGCCGCCGTAGCGCGACGCACGGCGAGGTTGGGCCGGTAATCTGGGGTGATGAGGTCGCGCGAGGGCGAGCGCGCGCCGGGACCGCTGAGCGAGCCTGCTAGAGCCCGAGGTTCCGGGCGAGGGCGTCGAGCTGCGCGTCATGGAAGGCGCGTGCGACCGGCGCCCCGCGGTCGACCGCGTCGAAGCCGTGGTAGGCCCCGGCGACGACCTCGACCTCGACCGGCACGCCGCCCGTCCGCAGCCACGCGGCGTAGGCGAGGTTCTCGTCGTAGAAGAGGTCGAGGTCGCCGACGCCGATCCACGCGGGCGGGAGGTCGCTGGGCTCGGCGCAGCGGGCTGGCACCGCCAGCGGCGGCGGGTCGCGGCGATCGAGCCCGCGCAGGTAGCTGCCCCAGCCGATGGCGTTGGCGCGGCGATCCCACATGCGAAACATCCGATCGTCGAGGTCGGTCCGGGCGGAGGTGCGGTCGTCGAGCATCGGGTAGACGAGGTGCTGGTAGCGCAGCTCGATCGCGCCCTCGTCGCGGAGCCGGAGGGCGAGCCCGGCGGCGACGCCGGCGCCGGCGCTCCCGCCGACGCGGGCGATGCGAGACAGGTCGATGCCCAGTTCATCGGCGCTCGCGGCGAGGCAGTGCAG
>JAGQIT010000290.1 GCA_020431135.1 Myxococcales bacterium
CGATCCGCAGCTCGGCGCCGGCGAGCGGATCGGCGGCCCGCCGCGGGATCCTGCCGCCCTCGCGCACCCACTCCGGGAGGCCGCTGGCGTCGCGGAGCGCGGCCTCGCCGAAGAGCGCCGCGAGGATCGCCCGGCGTCGACGATCGATCCGCAGGCAGCGCGGCTGGGCGCGCTCGCTGAGCCCGAGGTGGCCCTCAGCGATCACGTCGATGTGCCCCTGGCTGCGCGCGAGGGCGGCGATCTCCTGGAGCGAGAGCTGCGCGTCGCGGACCGTCGGGAACGCGGCGTAGGTGGCGAGCGGGTGGCGGAGATCGTCGGCGCGCAGGCGCGGCAGCTCGCCGAGTTCGCCGCGCTCCGCCGCGGCGCACAGCTCGGCGTCGAGGCCGAAGGCCCGGAGCACCCCCTCGCGCACGTCCGCGTGGCACAGGAGCTCGAGGTAGCCGAGGCGCTCCGAGGCGTAGGCGGCGCTCCCCGCCCACGCGCCGCCGACGGACGCGGCCTCGAGGAGGCGGCGGACGATCCGATCGACGGCGCCGAGGAGCGCGACGACCCCGGCGGCGAAGCGGCGATCGACGTAGACCCCGTCGAAGCTCGGCCGCGGCGTGAAGTCGCCGCAGAGCGACGCGCTGATCCCCGAGAGCGGGAGGTCGAGCGGCAGGGTCGCGATGCAGGCGTCGTCGACGACGATGTCGACGGTGCTCGGCCCGCCCCGCCGGCTGAGGCCGACCTCGCCGCCTCGCCCTGCGTCGCCCTCGGGTCCGGTGATCGCGACGATGTGCCCGTGGGTCGCGCCTGTCCGCGGCTGGTAGGGCCGCGCCCGCCAGCGCTCGAGGTTGTAGCGCCGCTGATCGCCGAGATGGACCGCGAAGTCGACGGCGTGCTCGCGGCCGCCGGCGAGCTCGCGGAGGAGCTCGAAGGCGCTGGCGTCGTCGACGACCACGGCGGCGCCGAGGCCCGGGACCAGGTCGATCGCCGGCTCGCGATCGCCGATCGGGTGGACGTAGGGGATCGGCCCGGCCTCGCGGAGGAGCTCGGCGCCGGTCCGCACCCCGCCGTCGAGGCGCGGCCAGGTGACGCGCTCGGCGAGGGCGGCGATCTGCGGGTCCTTGACGGCGGCCTCGCGCAGCGAGCCGCGCCAGCCGAGGAGGAAGCGGCGCGTCGCCTGCTCGAGGTCCGGCGGACGCAGCGACCACGGCCCGTCGAAGGCGGCCCGGAGCGCCCTCCCGGCGGCGACGTCGACGACCCGGAGGAGCGCCTGGAGGGCCTCGTCGCGGACGACCTTGGTCAGGGAGAGGTCCGTGCGCAGGGCGTCGCAGTAGGCGATGAGGCGCATCTCCTCCGGGAGGTGCTTGAGCTCGAGGCGCTCGAGCCAGACGCCGCCGACGATCAGATCGACGCAGCCGCACCCCGGCCACCGCCGCCCGCCGCCGCCCGCGAGGTCGAGCGGGTAGTCGGCGCGGGCGAAGCCGGCGATCACGGTCCCGCCGGCGCCGCGGACGACGACGCCCGAGAGGAGGAGCCCGGCGATCCCGTCGAAGCCGCCAGCGACCCAGGCGGGGTTGAGCGCCTCGCCGTTGACCGTGACCTCGAGCGGCGACACGGCGGCGCCGCGCAGGAGGAGCTCGACCTCGCGCTCGCCGAAGCGGAGGGCGAAGGGGAGCCCCTTGATCGTCACGTCCGTCCATGCGCGCGACGTCGGCTCGCTCGGCTGATAGTCGATGTCCTCGCCGCGGAGCTGGGCGACGAAGCGGTCCTCCGCGGGGCCGCCCTGGATCCGCGCGCGCGCCGAGGTGCCGAGGCTCAGGGCCGCGTTGACGCCGAGGCCGAGGCATTGGCGGCTGCGCTCGCGGCGGTCACGGGCGCCGCGGAAGACCGCGCTGTAGAGGTCGTCGACGTCCTCGCGGGTCAGCGGCGCGCCGGCGAAGACGACCGTCGCCGAGGTCAGGGAGCGCGTGATCGCCACCGAGGTCGCGCCGCGGAAGTGCGCCGCCTGGACGAGGAAGAGGAGATAGGCCCGCGGATCGGCGACCTGGAACGCCCGCAGCTTGCGCCGCGCCTCAGCGCCGTCGAGGGAGAACTCCCCCTCGGCGTCGAGGGTCGCGCCGCCGCGGAGCTCGCCGATCAGCCGGTCTGCCGCTGACATCGCATCTCCAGGGCGCGGCGGAGGAGCTCGCCGTCGATCTCCGCGTCGAGCTCGTCGCCGCGGACGAGGAAGCTCTTGGCGAGCATGTAGCCGGCCTGCTCCGGCTCGCGCTGGCTCAGGCGGACGAGGTCGGCGACCGTCGGGTGATCGGCGTTGACCACGAGGGCCTGGCGCCGCGCGAAGAGCCCGTCCTTGAAGGCGGCGACGCGGTCGAGCGCGCTGAGCGACCACGGCTCGTCCTGGACGATCGCCACGCGCTCGGCGATCGCCGACTCGGGGTAGTCGAAGTGGCCGAGGACCAGCGCCTTGATCTTGGCGCCGCTCGCCTCGAGGAGCCGCTTCGCCGCGCGCGTGAGCGGCCGCCAGCGCTCGACCTCCTGCCGGCTCAGCGTCGGCCCGAGCGGCATGCAGTAGCGATCACGGACGCGGGCGTAGGCGCCGAGCGCCGCCACCAGCGGCAGCAGCGGCGCGTCCGGGGTCGCCAGGAGAACGACGTGGCCGGCGGCCTCGAGGTGATCGCTGAGATGCGAGCGCACGCGGGTGAGGAGCGGCGGTCGACCGCCGCCGACGGCCTCGAAGAGCCGCGCGAGCGTCACGGTCGCCCCCGAGGGCGCGCGCGCGATC